>CAZKWG010000672.1:0-4623 GCA_964556105.1 uncultured Enterobacterales bacterium
GGGCGACCTGCGTGTCAACCTGTGCTAGGCAGCTTGCGGGAGGTTTCGCCATGTCCGACACCGAGATCCTCGATGCCGTCGACCGCTTCCTCGACCGCGAGGTGAAGCCGCATGTCGCGAGGCTCGAGCATGACGACATCTGGCCGGAGAAGATCGTCGCCGGCATGACCGAGCTCGGCCTGTTCGGCGCCACGATCTCGCCGGACTATGGCGGGCTCGGGCTCACGGCCGAGACCTACGCGCGCGTGGTCGAGCGCGTCGCGCGGGTCTGGATGTCGCTGGCCGGCATCTTCAATTCGCACCTGATCGCGGCGGCCGCGGTCGAGCGCTTCGGCACGCCCAAGCAGAAGCAGGCGTTCCTGCCGGAGATGGCGTCCGGCGCCAAGCGCGGCGGCCTGGCGCTGACCGAGCCCGACTGCGGCACCGACCTGCAGGCGATCCGCATGCGTGCCCGGCGCCATGGCAACGGCTATGTGCTCGACGGCACCAAGACCTGGATCTCGAACGGCCTGCATGGCTCGGTCTTCGCGGTGCTCGTCAAGACCGACCCCGATGCCGATCCGGTGCATCGCGGCATGAGTCTCTTCCTTCTGGAGAAAGGCGAGGGCTTCGCCGTGGGGCGTAAGTTCGAGAAGCTCGGATACAAGGGGATCGACTCGGCCGAGCTGATCTTCTCCGACCACAAGGTCGATGCCGAGCGGCTGATAGGCGGCGTCGAAGGCAAGGGGCTTTCGCACACGCTGGCGGCGCTCGAGCTCGGCCGCATCAACGTCGCCGCGCGTGGCGTCGGTGTGGCGCAGGCGGCGCTCGACGAGGCGCTCCGCTACTCCCAGATCCGGAAGACCTTCGGCAAGCCGATCTGCGAGCACCAGGCGATCCAGCTCAAGCTCGCCGACATGGCCACCCGCATCGAGGCCGCCCGCCTGCTGACCTACCGCGCCGCGATGATGAAAGGGCGCGGCGACACCCGCGCCAGCGCCGAGTGCTCCATGGCCAAGCTCTACGCCAGCGAGACCGCGAACTTCTGCGCCGACAAGGCGCTGCAGATCCACGGCGGCTACGGCTACAGCAAGGAGTACGAGGTCGAGCGCCTCTTCCGCGACGCGCGGATCACCACCCTGTACGAGGGCACGAGCGAGATCCAGCGGCTGGTGATCGCCAAGAGCGTCCTCGGGTAGGCGATGCAGATCCGCGTACTTATCGCCAAACCCGGCCTGGACGGCCATGATCGGGGCGCAAAGGTCGTCGCGCGCGGCCTGCGCGACGCCGGCTTCGAGGTCATCTATACCGGCCTGCACCGCACGGCGGATCAGATCGCCGAGGCGGCCTTGCAGGAGGACGTCTCCGTCGTCGGGCTGAGCATCCTCTCGGGCGCGCACGGCGCGCTGGTGCCGCAGGTGGTCAGCGCGCTCGCGGCGCGCGGCATGAGCGACGTGCTGGTGATGGTCGGGGGCATCATCCCCGACGAAGACGCCAGACAACTTCAGGAGTCCGGCGTCGGTGCAGTCTTTCCTCCAGGGACCCGAATCTCGGACATCGTCCGCTACCTGGAGGCCCATGCCCCTCGACGTGGGTGAGAGCCGGCACGACGTCTTCGTCGTGGAGCCCCCGCCGTCGGACGGGCCCCAGAGGCGCCTCCGCAGGCCGGAGGTCAGCTTCTTCTCGGGCACCAGCTCGGAGTTTCTGGGCCGGCGTCCGCTGCCGCGCGCGCTCCAGACGCGCTCGGTGCTCTTCCTGCTCGGCCCGCCGGGCGTGGGCAAGACCGCCGTGGCGCGGCGGATGCTCGGCACCGAGTGCCTGCACATCGCCGGAAAGTCGCTCCTGGACGTGCTCTCCTACCAGGCGCGCTACCGCCGCTGGCCGGAGGAGGTCCGCTTCGCCCGGGAGCTGATGATCGACGGGCCCTGCTTCCTGACCCGCCGCCCCGCGGTGCAGAGCGCGCTGAAGGGCCTGCTCGCCGCCCGCGCCCAGGACCGGCTGCGCACCGCGGTCTGTGAGGCCGAGGACGGCTCGCCACTGCTCTCCCTGATGGAGGGCGTGGACCCGGACGTGCGCTGCACCGTCGTCCTGCGCTTCCCCGAGGGCCGCGGCCGTCGTCGGTACGCCGCGCAACTCTGCGACGAGCTCGGCATGGACCGCCGCATCGCCCGCACCGTGGTCGATCTCGAGCCCTGGACCTATACCCGCGTCCACGCCGCCCTGATCCGCATCCGCGACGAGGGCGCCGCGCCCTAGGAGAACAGCAATGCCCAGGCTGCTTGTGCTCGACTTCGACGGGACGATGACCGACGCCGAGGCGGAGGGCAGGCTCTTCCGCCAGGGCTACCTGGAGGACCTCGCCTCGCTCACCGGCTGGCCCCTGCCGCGCGTGCTGGAGGCGGCCGACCGCTACGAGGCGGAGGTCCAGCAGAGCAACAAGCATGGGTGGATCTTTGGTGGGCGCATCGTCGCCCCCGCCACCGTGGACCCCTACCTGCGCATCATGCCGGTCGCCCGGATGATCCTGGACGAGGCGGGCGCCTTCCTGGGCGACGCCCAGCGCGACCGCCTGCTGGACGCCGTCCTCTTCAAGTACAACTACCCGAAGACCACGACGAACTTCCGCCCCGCCGCCGCGCCCCTGCTGCGCGCCCTGCGCGCGCGCGACGACCTCGAGACCTATGTGGTCACCAACTCCGACACCGAGCCGGTGCAGGGGAAGATCCGCCGCCTGGACGCGAGCGAGGGCGGGGTGGGCTGGCTGGTGGAGCGCGTGCGCGGTCGGGCCCGCAAGTACGTCGTCGATGACGCCTTCGACCGCGTCCCCGCCGAGCTGTGGCTGGAGGGCCTGGACCGCCCCGTCCTGCTGCGCCGCGCCCGCTACTTTGACGCCCTGGACGCCCTGCGCGCCGACCTGAACATCGGCTGGGAGGACGTCACCGTGGTCGGCGACATCTTCGAGCTCGACCTCGCCCTGCCGCTCGCGCTCGGCGCCCGCGTGGGCCTGGCCTCCAACGCCCACACGCCTGCGCACGAGCGCCGCTACCTGGCCCAGCACCCCCGCGGGTCGGTGCTCGACGGGATCAACGACGTCCTCTCCTGGCTGGGAGAGGGCTGAGGTCGCGGTGGAGGACGCCCGCCGGCCGGCGCTGCTCGACGCGCTGCCCGGCCCCTGGGTCTGCGAGCCCAGCGGTCTGCCGGCGGGAGGCCCCCGGAGCTGGTGGCGTGGACCCTCTGGGCTGGCGCTGGCGGGGCCACCGGCGAGGGTGGCGGCGGAGCTGGCCGGCTGGGAGCGCCTCGGCGCTCATCCTGCGCGACCAGAGATCCGGACGCGCGCCGAAGACTGCGTCGTCCTCGAGCCGGTGGGCGAGCCGGTCGGCGATGGGGGCGCGGCCCTGCTCCCCTGGCCGGACGGCGATCCCTGGACCGGACGCGGGCGGGTCGGAGCGCTGCTGGACGCGGTCCCCGGCCGGGTCGATCCGGGGCGCGCGCTGGCGACGCTCGGGATGAAGCGCGGCCGCATCGACCGGCTGCTGGGTCAGGAGCTGTCCGTCGCCACGCGGCTGGGCCCCAGCTTCGGCGGGATCGGCCTGGGCTGGCTCTACGAGGCGGGCGATCGCGTGGTCGCCCTGCGCTGGGGGCAGGCCAGCGAGCGCGGCTGGTCGGCCTGGGATCTCGCCGGCGTGGCGCTCGGCCTGGAGGCCCCGGAGGCGGAGCTGCTGCGCGCCCGACATCAAGCAGGACTGGACTGGGACGCCGCCAACAACGCCTGGAGCCTGTCTCTCCTGCGCCGCGCCCTGGACGAGGCGGTGCTCGGCCGGGACGAGGACGCCGGCGCGCTGGCCTTGGAGATCGCGAGCGGCCTGCTCCCCGGGGCGCCGCCCGACCGGGTGCGCGTGAGCGTGGACGGAGCGCCGGACTGGCTCGACCCGGCCGTCTGGCTGCCCGCGGACGGCCTGGTCTCGGCGGCGCGGGCGCGCTGGCTGCTGCAGGAGCTGGACGGGCTGGGCGTGGGTGGATCGACGCTGCGCGTGACCGTCGATCCGCCCCTGCGCGCCGGGCGGCGGCCGCCGCCGCGCTCCGCTCAGAGAGAGCGTCGGAAGTTGTTGTTCTCGCGTTGGGAGCAAGGGATTCGTGTTGACGAGGAGGGCCTCTGGTCGGCCACCCCCGAGGCGCTGGCCGACCAGCTCGTGGCCGGGCTCTGTGGGCACGTCGTGGACGGGACCTGCGGGATCGGAAGCCTGGCGCTCGCGCTGGCGCGCCGACGGGAGGTCACGCGGATCACGGCGATAGACCTGGATGAAGACCGTTTGCAGCTCGCGCGACACAACGCCGGCGTCTACGGCGTGCGGGATCGGATCCGCTTCGTTCACGGCGACGCCGCCGAGGTCTTGAAGGCCACCCCCTGCGACGCCCTGGTGCTGGACCCACCCTGGGGTGGGCGGGGCTATGATCGGGAGAGCGTTGGGCTGGCCGATCTGGGCATGGACCTGCGAGCCGCGCTCGCGGTCGCGCCGCCCGTCGTGCGGCTGAAGCTGCCGCGGAGCTTTGATGCGAGCGCGCTGGCGGCGCTGCCGGGGGCGTGGCGGGTACAAGCCCTGGTGGATGGGCGGGGGGTGGTGAAGATGCTGGTGGCGGGGCGGG
>CAZKWG010000673.1:0-4619 GCA_964556105.1 uncultured Enterobacterales bacterium
CGCCGAGTTCGGATCGGCCCTCCCGGCGCCGACCCAGTTCGTCATCGACCTGTCCAAGTGGCTCCAGGCGAATTTCCTGTTCATCGTCGGCGGCATCCTCGCGGTCTTCTACGGCCTCCGCGCGATGTACAAGAACAAGAAGGGTCGGCTTTATATCGACTCTTTCATGCTCAAGCTGCCGGTCTTCGGCGACCTCCTGACCAAGGTGGCCGTCGCGCGCTTCTGCCGCACGATGGGCACGATGATCTCGTCCGGTGTGCCGATCCTGGAGGGCCTGGACATCTGCGCCCGCACGTCCGGCAACAAGGTCATCGAGAACGCGATCTTCAAGGTTCGAGACAGCATCTCCGAGGGCCGCACGATCGCCGAGCCGCTCACGGAGTCCAAGGTCTTCCCGTCCATGGTCTGCCAGATGATCAGCGTCGGCGAGGCCACGGGCGCGCTCGACGTCATGATGAACAAGATCGCCGACTTCTACGAGGAAGAGGTCGATCAGGCGGTCGAGAACCTGACCAGCATGATGGAGCCCCTGATCATGGCCTTCCTCGGCATCGTCATCGGTGGCCTGGTCATCGCCATGTACATGCCGATCTTCACGATGGCCGGTAACATCGGATGAGCTGGCTCCCCATCGGCGCCTCGCCGACGGGAGAGGTAGAGCGTAGGCCGCTGCTGCTCTTCCTCGTGGTGCGGATGGCCATCGGGCTCTGCCTGGTGTGCATCGTCCCCTTCGTCGAGGGCCTGCCCAGCTCGCTGCCGATCTTCGATCCGCGCACGCTGCTCATCGTCGGTCTGGGCTGCTTCGGGCTGTGGGCGGTCTCGGCGCTGGCGGCGCTGCAGCACGGGCACCGACCGGGCTTCGTCTGGGCGCAGCTCGTGATGGACGCCTGCCTCGCCACGGCCCTCGTGCAGCTCACGTCCGGGCCGCGCAGCGCGCTCTTCGTCCTGTACGTCGCGACGATCTCCGCGGCGGGGGTGCTGGTCAGCCCGAACGCGGCCCTGATGGTGGCCGTCCTGGACACCGCGCTCTTCCTCGGCAGCTCGCTGGTGATCAACTCAGTCATGCCCGCCCAGCTCTGGGAGATCTCCAGCTTCGAGATGTCCTATGAGCTGGTGCTGCGCTGCTTCGCGCTGCTGCTCATCGGGATGCTGCTCCGCCTGCCCTATGAGCGGGTGCGCGTCGTCCGCGCCGAGCAGAGCGCGGTGCTCGACGAGGTCTCGGCGGGCGTGGTCAGCGTCGATCGCGTCGGCCGGATCGCGCGGCTCAACCCCGCGGCCAAGCGCCTGCTCGGCGCGCGCGAGGGGTCGCGGCTGAGGGATGTGCTGCAGCCGCAGGACGAGCGCTGGGAGCAGGTGCTGCGTCAGGGAGCCGAGGTTCGCCACCTGCTCTGCAGCCGCAGCCCGCTGGAGACGGGCGGAGAGGTGGTCCTCATCGAGGACATCACCCGTCTCAAGAGCATGGAGGCGGATCTGGAGCGAGAGGAGCGCCTCGCCGCCGTCGGCCGCCTGACCGCCGCGCTGGCCCACGAGATCCGCAACCCGCTGACCAGCCTGTCGGGCGCGGCGCAGCTCCTGGCCGAGGAGCGGCCCGATCCGCTCCACGACATCGTGCTGCGGGAGGTGCGCCGCATCAACGGGCTGGTCGAGGAGCTGCTCGACCAGGCTCGCCCGATGTCGTTGAGCGTGATTCCCGCCGATCCTCGGTTGATAATCGACGACGTTGTTCAGGCCGTGCGCCTGGACCCTCGATTCCGAGACCGGATCGATGTTCAGATAGCATGCGACGAGCTGCCGCAGGTCTCCCTCGATCCTGGGCGCTTCAAGCAGGTCCTGTGGAACCTGATGCTGAACGCGGTGCAGGCCATCCCCGACCGGGGGACCGTGACGGTTCGAGCGCTCATGCAGGGTGAGGAGCTGCTCGTGCGCGTCGAGGACAGCGGGGTCGGCATCCCGCCGGAGGCGCTGCATCGCCTCTTCGATCCCTTCTTCACGACCCGCGTGGGCGGCACGGGCCTCGGGCTCGCCACGGTCCACCGCATCGTGACTGGGCACGGCGGGACGATCGCCGTACAGAGCGAGCCTGGTCAGGGGACGACCTTCATCCTGCGCTTTCCCAGCGCACCACCAGCGGAGGATGTACGTCTTGTCGGGTGAGCGCGTCCTGGTCGTCGATGATGACCTCTCCCTCCGTCAGATGCTCGCCATCCTGCTGAGGCGGGAAGGTTACGACGTAGACATCGCCGCCTCCGCGGAGGACGGGCTGGCGAAGATGGAGCGCAATCCGCCCGCGTTGGTCATCACCGACATCAACATGCCGGGGATGAGCGGGCTCGAGCTGCTGCGCGAGATCAAGGCGCGGGCGGCGAACAGCGACCAGGACGTCGAGGTGGTCGTGATCACGGCCCACGACGGGCGCGGCATCGGCGCGGAGGCCATCCGCGAGGGCGCCGCCGACTATCTGACCAAGCCCTTCGACAACAACGAGCTGCGCGTCGTGGCCCGTCAGGTGCTGCGGGTCAACGCCCTGCGCGCCGAGAACCAGCGTCTTCGCCAGGAGCTGGGCCGCAGCGCGGAGCTCTCCGGGCTGCTCGGGCGCTCGCCCTCGATGGACCGCGTCCGCGACCTCGTCCGGCGCGTGAAGGACGCGCGGATCAACTGCCTCATCCAGGGGGAGAGCGGCACGGGCAAGGAGATGGTGGCCCGCACCATCCACTACTCCGGCAGCCGGGCCAGCGGCCCCTTCGTGGCCGTCAACTGCGGCGCCATCCCCGAGAGCCTGCTGGAGAGCGAGCTCTTCGGCTACAAGAAGGGCGCCTTCACCGGGGCGCAGCGCGACAAGGTCGGCCTCATTCAAGCGGCGCACAAGGGCACCCTCTTCCTGGACGAGGTCAACTCCCTGCCGCAGAGCGCGCAGGTCACGCTGCTGCGCGCTCTGCAGGAGCGGCGGATCACCCCGGTCGGCGACGTGCGCGAGATGGAGGTCGATGTCCGCTTCCTGGCGGCTTCGAACGCCGATCTCCAGTCCGAGGTGGAGAAGGGGCGCTTCCGCGAGGACCTCTACTACCGCCTCAACGTCGTGCAGATCGACCTCCCCGCGCTGCGCAACCGGGGCGACGACATCCCCGATCTCGCGCGACACTTCGTCTCCCGCTTCGCCGAGGAGTACGGGCGTCGCATCGTCCTCTCGCCGGAGGTGATCCGCGCGCTGGAGGCCTGGCACTTCCCCGGCAACGTGCGCGAGCTGCAGAACGTCATCGAGCGCGCCGTCGCGCTGGCGAGCGGGTCCGCCATCCTGTTGGAGGACCTGCCGGAGAAGATGCGGGGAAAGATCGCCCCCGTCGAGGTCTCTTCCGAGCTGCGCTTCCCGCCCGACGGCGTGGACATCGACGGGATCCTCAATCAGCTCGAGCAGCAGTGGCTCAAGGCGGCCCTGGACGCTGCGGATGGGAACAAGACGCGCGCAGCCCAGCTCTTGAACATCAGCTTCAGATCCTTCCGTTATCGGCTCGCAAAGCATGGTATGGGCGGAGAGGATGCGTGAGCGGCTGACGAACTTCGGCACCTCGGGGGCGAGCCGGGTGACGATATTCGTCCATGGCCGCGCATGGCCGCCCGTTTTCCGCGAGTTCTTCATTGGCATGATTCTTGCAAATGAAAGCCCGTGGATGAACGATGAGGGGGTGTGCCTTGTCCCGAGCCAGGCGAGCCTTTACGCTGGTCGAGCTGATGATCGTGGTCGCCATCATCGGGATCCTCGCGGCTGCGGCGGTGCCGAACTATGTTCGCCTGCAGTACCGGAGCAAACGATCCGAGCTCGACCTGAACATCCAGGCGATCAAGCACGTCGAGCTCACCTACGAGGCGGCCCACGACCGCTGGGTGGGCCAGGACGAGTACTGGCCGGACGACGCGCCGAACAAGGCGCTGCGGAGCTGGCCTGCGGGCTCCAATTTCGACCTGCTCGGGTGGGCGCCGGACGGCGAGATCCGCGGCAGCTATCGCGTGTTGACCTCGGAGTCGGACTTCGAGGTTCAGGGCCTCGCCGACATCGACGGGGACGGGGAGAGGTCGAGCTGGATCGCGACCAAGGAGAGCAACGTCCAGCGCATCTCGGGCAACGACACCTACTGAGGCGGGTCGGCCCGACGCATGGGAGGGCGCGCCCATGAAGCTGCCCGCCGCCGCGCCTTTTCTCCTGTTCTCCTGTCTCTGCGGCGCGCTCGCCCACCAGGCGCAGCTGCGCGCGGACGCCGCTCGCCCCGCGCCTGGCGCGTCCGAGGAGCGCATCTTCCTGCCCGACCCGGCGGTCCTGCGGGTCGCGTTGATGGGCTACGACGGCATGGCGTCCGAGCTCTTCTGGGTGCGCACCGTCCTGGTCTTCGCCGACCTCGTGGACAACCCCGATCCGGCCGGACAACGCTGGCTCACGGTGATGGTGAGCACCGTCATCGAGCTCGATCCCGGCTGGCGCACCAGCTACATGTACGGCGGCGCGATGCTGCGCTCGCTCGGCGAGATCGAGGCCAGCGACCTGGTCTTCCAGGAGGGCGTCGAGCACCTCCCGAAGGACCCGACCTTCCCCTTCGCGCTGGCCGTGAACGCGTACCTCTACCGCAAGG
>CAZKWG010000674.1:0-4609 GCA_964556105.1 uncultured Enterobacterales bacterium
GCCAGGAGGTGGCCAACGCCTTCTCCGAGCTGAACGATCCCGACGACCAGCGCGCGCCGGGCCCTGCGATCGCCCGAGAGCCAGAGCTGGCGCGCGGCGGCCGAGGCGACGAGCGCGGCGGTGGCGCAGAGCAGCACGGTGAGCTCGAGCAGCGAGAGGGGCGCCGCGCTGCTGGCCTCGGCGCTGATCTGGTAGAGCGCGGCGATCGCGGCGCCCGCGGCCCACAAGGGCACGGCGGACTCCACCGCGAGCTCTCTGGCTCGCCAGCGACCGGCCTGGCTCAGCACCTCCCCCACTCAGCTCCTCCCGCTCGAATTCGTGAGCCCGCTCGTCGCGTTCAGCCCCAGGCGCGTCAGCGCTCGGGCGTAGGGTCCCTGGGCCGTGGTGGGCCCGAACAGGCGTCGGGTCGCGTCGGCGGCCTCGGCGACCGACTGGCAGAGCCGCACATACAGGCTCTCCAGGAGGCGGACCCGAGACGCCGTGGACATCGGCCGCGTGTCCAGGGCGAGGCCGGCGGCCTGGATCGCGGCGGCGGCGGCGCACTGATAGCGCAGCCAGTCGCGGCCCAACATCGCCTGATCCCATACGATCCCATAGGGCGCCGCCCGCCACGCCAGATCGCCGATCTCGCGAAGCTGCTCGACGAGCCGACGGTTGCGGAGGTCGGACGGGCTCCAGAGCGCGGCGAGGTCGGTCTCCCAACGCCGGCTGTCGGGGATGGAGCATGCCAGGACGAGCTCGTCGTTGGGGTTCGTCTCGCTCGTGCGCCGCGCCCGAACCTTCGCCATCACGCGCTCCCGAGCGAAGCGCGCGCCCGCGAGCTCATCGGCGCCGGCGATCAGCTCGAGCACGAGCACCACGGTGTCGTGCTGACCTGCCGTGAAGCCCTGAGGGAGGGCGATGGGCTCGGCCACCTCGATGTCCAGGGTGATGGCCCGCTCTCCGAAGCGCACCAGCGCCCGCCCGCTGCTCACGCGGACGCCGAGCTTCCCGTGCGCGTTCGCCTGGATGCGCGGCTCGACGGAGCCGGGAGGGCCGCTGCCGGACGGGATGCCCTCCAGCGTGAGCCCCTCCAGGACGAGCCCGGAGGGCGCGACTCCGTCGCCCTGCTCACCGAT
This sequence comes from uncultured Enterobacterales bacterium, assembly GCA_964556105.1. GTDB lineage: Bacteria > Myxococcota_A > UBA796 > UBA796 > CAZKWG01 > CAZKWG01. The sequence continues at coordinate 1,119 of CAZKWG010000674.1, forward strand.
CAGCGGCTCCATGGCGCGCCAGAGATCCTCGGACACGGTGGTGATGGCCTGCAGGCTCTCCAGATCGAGCAGGCTCCCGTCGGAGGGCTCGAAGAGCACGCGTGTGTTGGGACGGGTAGACATGGAGCTCCTTGCGGCGGCCGCGTGGCCGTCGGACACGCGGCGCGGCGTGATCCATGGGGGCATGAGCCGGGCGACCTGCGGCGGGACGTTCGCCTGGACGTTCAGGCCGAGGATCAGGTCCGAGCGCCGGACCGGGAAGCCATCGCCCGCCTCCGGCTGAAACATCACGAGACCGTGCTGAACGCGGTGATTGGGCGGCTGCGGGGACCGACGGGCGCACCACCAGCTGGCCTCTCGCGCCGCGAGCACCTCCCGGCGCGGCGTGGCCAGCGCGGCGCGAGCGCCCTCGGACAGCACGGTCACGGCGAGCTGCGTCCGGGCGTGGTGGGGGCTGTAGTCGCCGCTCCGGCTGGGCAGCGCGTCCAGCGCCTCGAGCAGCTCCCGAGCCGCGAGCGTGCTCCCTCGCTCGGCGAACCAGCGCGGGAGCATCCAGGCCAGCAGACGGAGCATGTCCGGGTCGAAACCGTGGACCTCGGGGCCCACGCCATAGGCCTCCGACAGGCTGGCCAGCGCGGCGGGCAGCGGGCTCCACGGGCTGTACAGCAGACGCCTGGCGTGCACCAGCCAGCTCGGGCTGGCCAGGACCAGCTCCAAGGCGTCATGGGCGTTGCCGGCGCCCGCGGGCGGACTCGATTCTTCCTCCAGCGTCGCGAGGGTCGTCGGCGGGAGCAGGGGCCGGTGCGCGGGTCCTTGCAGCGCGCCGCCCGTCTCGACCCAGGGCGCGTCGCCGCCCACGGCCGCCCAGTCGAGCGGGCCCGCCGCCTGCCAGCCCACCTCAGTGGACCAGACGACGTCGGGGAGCGCCGCCGCGGGGTCAGACTTCATCGTGGTCCTCCTGAGGATCCACGCTGGTCAGCAGCGCGTCGATCAGGTTGTGCCTGGGCAGCGGCGTCCGCACCTCCCCGAGATGGTCGATGAGGCGATCCGGATCGGCCAGCGCGCCGGTCCAGGTCGTGGGCATGCCGGTCGGGCAGTGGTCCATGTCGGACGTGCGGGCGCGCAGCGGACGGAGCGTCTCCAGGCGGGGGGGCGATCCGACGCCTGGGCAGAGGGGCGCCACCCCGGCCCACCAGCGCAGCGCGGCGCGCTCGACGGAGGCGCGCTCGGCGGGCGTGGACAGGCCGCTGGGCGGACCCAGGGCCAGGATCACCCGGTCGGCGGGGAGCGCGGGGAGCGCGTGAACGTGACCGCGGCCAGCGCTCGGGCCGGACATCACGGCGGGTCCCGATGAAGGAGGCAGCGCGCTCCAGGAGGTGAGCGCCATCCTGCGCGCGTAGCGGGTCAGCCAGACGCGCGCGCGCCAGCGCCAGCCCAGCCTGCGCAAGGTGCGCTCCAGCTCCGACGAGAGGGCGTCTACGGCCGCAGGCATGGAGGGCTGATCCGAGAGGGTGGTCTCGTCCAGGACGGCGTCGAGCAGGGGTCGCGACGTCCGCTCCCGCACCTCGCCCCAGGCGTCCTCCAGCCCGTCCGTGGCCAGCCCGGAGACGGGGGTCCGCAGCCGACGAACGACACGCAGCGGCCAGATCACGTGGCCGGACGCGCCTCCTCGCCGACGCCGCACCCTGTCCTCCCAGCGATCGACCAGCCGCGCCAGCTCGGTCAGCTCGTCCGCGGACAGCGTGCGCCCCTCGTGCCCGAGCGCGACGCAGAGACGTCCGGGATCTGGCTCCGTCGGGGTGGCGAAGGTGCTGGTCTGCAACGCCGGGGAGGCGATCTGCGCCAAGGAGCACCAGGCCACCGGCTTCAGACGGGCGATGTCCTCGGGCGTCCAGACCAGGGCCCGCGCGGTGATCCCCGCGAGGCCGAGCTCGTCGTTGAGCCAGTCCGTGAGCTCTGCGGAGCTCCACGGCGCGAGGCTGGCGGGGCGCTCAACGCGGACGATAACGGCGTCGCCGAGCCGACCCACCGGCAGCGCGCGGCGCTCCTCGCCGTCCGTGCTCGTCAGGCGATCGGCCCGGCACAGGCTGTCGAGATCATAAAGCGGGAGCGCGGGGTTCTCGACGAAGGGGTGCATCGGGGTCAAGGTGAGAGGCCGGAGCGCGGTCACGACCAGGGCAGAGAGGCTCGGGGTGCGTCGGCGAGCGCGCTCGAACCACCCGCGCAGACGCAGCCGGACATCGTTGAGCTGGTCCTCGGTCGCCTGGCCATGTGGATCGCAGAGCCCGAGGTGCAGCACGCCAGGGGCGGCGAAGGCGGCGTGGGAAGGCGTCGTCGCCTGGGAAGGCCCTGGGAGCGAGGTCCACGGCCAGGTCGGGCTGACGACGGCGTCGGTCAACGTGTAGACACGAACGCTCCAGCGCTCGTAGCCCGCGCCCAGCGCGATCAGGGCGTCCCGCTCGAATTCAGCGGGTAGAATCGGGGAGAGCTGCGTTGGGACCAGGGTCCGCAACATCGCTCCGCTGGCGCGCTCGGCGCCGCGCCCGCCCACGGTCGGATAGGGCTGCTGCGCGCGCTTGAGGATGGTCCGCTCTACCGCGAGCTGCTCGAACGCGCTCACCGTGCCCGCTGGCAGCACCCCTGAGGCGCCGTCGGTTCGGCGATACCAGGTGATCTCGACGACCTGGCCCGGCAGCAGGGCGCGCTCATCCTGGGCAGCGTCCACGCTCATCAGGGTGACCTGGCCCGCCACCTCGTCCACGCGCACGCCGCGGGTGTCGTCGATGGCGGCAGAGCCATCGACGGCGAAGCGCGCCAGCGCGAAGACCTCGGGCGACAGCGGCGGCAGCCAGGATCCGTAGAGTGGACCGGCGTGCAGCGCGCTGAGCACGGCGGGCGTCACCAGGTCGCGCCCTCGAAGCTGGACGGTGGTGGCCTTCAGCCCTCGAATCGGCACGCGCAGCCCCTCGCGCACCCGCGGCGCGTTGATCGCGAGCAGGGCGTTGAGGGCGGCCAGCGCGGGCGCCTGCCCCTCGATGCCGACGACGAGCTCCTGGACACCAGGCGGGATCGTGGCGTCCCAGGCCATGACCTGGTGAACGCTCCCGTCCGGCGCGGCCACGGGTACGCGCCACAGCGCACAGACCGCGTCGTCCGGCAGCACGTGCACCTCGTCCCCCGCGCGGGTGAGCAGCCGAAGGCGAGGAGAGGGCGCCCCATCCTCGAAGGCCAGCGCGAAGCGGACCGTGTCGGGATCGGCGCCCGTGCGGCGCGGCTGAATCACGATGTAGGTCGACCCCTCCGCGCGGAGCGGCGGCCAGAGGCCCGCGCGCAGAACCGCCTCGATCCAGCCGCCAGCGGCCGGCCCGGCCAGCTCGCGGCGCGCGCTCGTGGGCGCCGGCGGCAGGCTGAGGGCCTGACCTTGCAGCGTCCGCCAGATCGCGTCCACCAGCGCATGGGGCGCCGACCGTGCCGTCCGCACCAGCAGGCCG
>CAZKWG010000675.1:0-4604 GCA_964556105.1 uncultured Enterobacterales bacterium
CGCGAGGCGTCGGCCATGTAGTCGGCGAGGCCGAGCTGGCAGGACCGCCACGATCGACCCCAGCGCCGGCCCATCGGGACGGAGCACGCGCTGGTCGTCGTCATCTCCGACAACTATGAGCATCTCGTCGATCGCGTCAGCGTTCGAACGGACTCCGGAGAGCGCGGCGAGGATGAGTACGATCTGCTCGGCGACAGCGCGGACGAGGGCTACTACAAGCTCGTCATCGTCAGCGTGGGCGCCGAGGGCGAGCAGCGCACCGACACGCTCACCATCCTCGCCTGGGACGTCGAAGACGACGAGGACGGCGAAGCCGGCACCGAGGACACCGCCGACACCGGCGACTCGGGGAGCTGAGCCATGTCGGGGACGCTGACGAAGGCTTCGCTGGTCGATCGTGTCGTCACGCGCGTCGGCCTGACGCGGCGTGAGGGCGCCGAGCTGGTGGACGCCCTCTTCGAGCAGCTTCGCCTCCGCCTCGATGAGGGCGAGGAGATCAAGATCGCCGGCTTCGGGACCTTCAAGGTGCGCCAGAAGGCGGAGCGGCTCGGTCGCAACCCGCAGACGGAGACGCCGATGATGATCTCCGGGCGGCGGGTGCTGGTCTTCAAGCCCTCTTCGCTGCTGCGCGCCCGCCTCAACGTCGACCAGGAGCTGCGATAGGCCATGCCCGGCGACCCCACAGACCTCCCGCACTTCCGTGGCCTCCCGCTCGAGGACGATCTCAGCGGCGAGCTGCCCGAGGACGAACTGCCCACCGCGGAGGCGAACGACGACGAGCTCGGCTTCCTCGAGCCGGGCGCCGGCGAGGGCGGGCTGCCGGACAAGCTCTACTTCCGCATCGGGGAGGTCGCCCAGATCGTCGGCGTAGACAGCCACGTCCTGCGCTACTGGGAGAGCGAGTTCAAGATGAAGCCGCACCGGTCCTCCTCGGGCCAGCGGCTGTACCGGAAGCAGGACCTCTCGCGCTTCCTGCGCATCAAGAACCTGCTTCACGACGAGGGCTACACCATCGCCGGCGCGCGCAAGATCATGAGCGGCCAGGCCCAGCCCGCCCCGCCCACCGCTGCCGCGGACGCCAGCAAGATGCGAGAGGTCTTGACGCGTCTCGAGGGCCTCCGCCGCCAGATTCGTACCTTGCGCGACGAATTCGACCCGCGCCCGGGCCTTGACTCCAGCCGACGCCGCAGTTAACAGGCAGACGCTCGGGGTGTAGCGCAGCCTGGTAGCGCACCTGAATGGGGTTCAGGTGGTCGCTGGTTCGAATCCAGTCACCCCGACCACAAAAAATCCCCTCATAAAACGCCGATCCTCGCAACAGCAAGGGTCGGCGTTTTTCTTGCATTTCTACGGTGATTCGCCGAAACTTCGGGTCGCGCCCAGGTCGCCGCACCGCAGTTGAGTTCAGTCTCTACCAGGCTTCCACCTCCAAGCTCTCGCATCCCAGGTCGCACCCTCGCCCGCCAGGACAGGATCGAGGAACGCCTGAACGGCCTCAGTCAGTCCGGCGAGCGCACGCCAGGGCAAGCCATCCGCGGCCGCCATCCGTGCGTACACCGGCTCCCAGGTCGGCGACGGCGCCGGCAGGGAGGTGGGGACCCCATGCGTCGCGCGGTGCGCAAAGGTCTGCTGGATGGCGCTTCGAAGATCGCTCGCGTCGAGCTCCGCGACGGTCGCCAGCAGGGCGATGTCGGGCAGGTCCTTCACCCGCGAGTTCGGGCGTGGCCTCGGCATGGTGTAGGCGTGCAGCTTCTCGGCGATATGCGTCGCGACCGGGATCGCAGTGAACACGGGCACGGGTAGACCGACGAACGAGAGCAGGTCGTCGCCATCGATCGGCTGCGGCTCGCCCACGATCGGCTCTCCGACAACGACATCGACCCCGAAGGTGTCGCCGTAGCGTCTCCCGGCGAGCGCAGCGTTGACCCGGAAGCGCTGGCCCTCGTACCGGAGCCCGTCGGCCTCGATGTCCGGGTGCTCCTGGTCGCGCTCGACCTCGAACGTCAGCTGGTCTTCCAGCTCCAGCCTCGCCGCTTCGCGGAGCCGACCGAGCAGCTCGTCCGGGCGCACGGCGGCGCGCAGGTCAAGGTCGCGGGTCGTGCGCGCCCGTTCCAGCCGCAGCTCCATCACCAGCCCGCCCTTGAGCACCACGGCGTCGAGCGTGTTGAACACCCTCACCAGGAAGCGCTCCATCACCAGGAGCTGGCGGCCCCGGTTCGATGTGCGACCCGAGGCGCGCGCCCGCTCGCCGACGCGCGCTTCAAGGGCGGCCTTGAAGGCCAGGGGTGTCGCGTAGGTGCGGATCATCGGTGAATTCCAATCGCCGTCAGCTCAGATTCGGAGAACAGCCCTCGGCGAAGACCGTCGCGGATGGCCTGCCCTATCAGGTCGGGCTGAACATGATCGGCGACGCAATCGGAGATCGTGCGGAGCGGCGTGGTCACGGGGACGGGGCCTGCCCAGGTGCGCTCTGCCTTGGCGATGTCCGCGTAGTGGAGGTGCACGACCGGCGGCACCTTGAGGCGACGCGCACGCCAAGTGGCGGGCAGGGTGAGATCGACGCGTGCCGGGAGCGCGTCCGAGAGCCCGTGCAGCAGCAGCGCGGTCTCGTGAGAGACGATGCCCTGTTGATCACTCCACAGCCACATGACGACGAGATCCTCGTGGTCGGTCGAGGGGAAATCCCGAAGACGGTAGATACCGCGGTGGACGCGGAGGAAGCGCCCGGTCTTGACGTGATGATCGAGGAGGGGGCGGGAGTAGCCGGCATTGGCGGCCTGGGCGGTCGTGAAGTAGCCGTCCTGGGAGGCGGCGAGGGCGTAGAGGGTGGTCCAGGCGGGATCGGACATGCACAATAGTTAAGTCAGATTAAACTTTTCCGCAACTGCCTGATCAGGCCGAATCCCGCGCCTGGGTGTCAACTACCCATTGCCGGCACCGCCAGCCGACTGGACCATCCGTGGGCGGCATCCCAGGTCGTGCATCGACTGTCCAGGCACGTTCTGGGCTAGCTCTTCTTTGCTCGACGGGCCGCCCGGTTGGGGCCGCCAGGGCGCTTCGGAGAGTCGGGCCACTCCTTCAGGTGAACCCCAGTCGGAACCTGCTTCTTCAGGGCTCCAGCCGCACAAGCTTCCGCGGCGTACCCACGCACCTCGTCGGTAATCGGGTTCTCGTACACCATCATGCCGAAGCTGTGCCGCCAGTCGCCATCGGGCTTCTCCGTGATGATCCCGACTACCGCGTCCGCTTCAGGGTGGCGCTCGAGGAGGATGGAACAGCGGTCGCGCAGCAGCAGTGCCCTGGCATCGGTCGGAAACCCGCGAGGACATACGGCAAACAGATAGACGACGCCGGAAGGCGATGCTGTGCTTCGGGACATCGTCTCGCCCGCCGCAGCCTTCCGCATAAAGTCGACGAATGACCCGCCCACAAACCTCCGATGAAAGCGATTCTCCCTAGCCATGTACCGGAGCCCGAGCTGGGTGATGTCCTGTGGCGCGTTTCCCAGGAGCGTGCCTCCAATGAGATGACCAGCGAATTCTTCGATGAGGCTGTCCCAGGCGTGGCTCACCTCGTCGGCCTGCTTGCGACGCTGGAACGTGGTGTCCCCGAGCGCGTGTCTCCACAGACCGTCAGCGACCACTATCATGTCGATGTCGCCGGGGAACTTCCGCCCTTCGCGAAGGTACATCGCGAGCAGGTCGTACTCTCCACCTTCCAAGACGACGCTCGCGCGGGCCAGAAACGCCTCCTTCGCTCGGAGGTAGGCGACGAAGTCGGCGACGGTGTCCAACTCGCCCATCAGCGTCGCGACGGTCTCGCGGTCGAACACATGCACGAAGCCGAAGTCGTGTTGTTCGGGAGCCGCAGCGACCCGGTCATCACCCCCGAGGGCGACGGCGACGAAGTGAACGCGGCGTTGGGCAACCGCGGGGAGTTGAAGAACGACCTCGGGGTTGTCCCGGCGTCGTACCTCAGACATCGAGGCGAGCGCCCGACCGGCACCTCGAAGCTGGTTTACGGAGCCCTCGATTGCGGCCCGGTACCAACGCGCGGCGTCTACCTCGTCGTTCTCGGTCTGCTTGATCAGCTTCTCCTTCACCGACACCACGATGATATCCGTCCCGAAGACGACGAGGGCATCCGCCAGCTCCGTCCCCGCCTTGCGCCCCACGGGGTTCTCTACGCTCCAGAGCGAGAGGAACGTCCGCCGGCAAAGCTCGTGGACGAAGGCTTCCGACGCGTTGACGGCCGAGGTTCCCACGGGCTACCCCGCACCCGACCGGAGCAGAGTGGCAACCTCCAAGAGGAACAGGAATTCGGGGGACTGCATCGGGGCACCTTCTCGGATGCGGAGATTGCCAGACTTCGCCACGATGTAGAAGGCGCTCCTATGTCTGCAATGAAGGAAACCAGACGGTACACGGGCAGAGCAAGGTCTGCGGCTGGTTTTCTCCTCGCTCAAGTGCGGGCAGCGCCAGCCGGATGGTCAGAGATGATCGGCGGTGCTGGTCACCCATCGGCCCACCGTGGCGCGCCGGTACTGAGGTTGCCCCGACTATGCGGAGCTCAGCATAGTCAGGGCAACTCCAGGGTGTTTACCC
>CAZKWG010000676.1:0-4602 GCA_964556105.1 uncultured Enterobacterales bacterium
TCGAAAATGCTTAAACAACTTGGCACTATCGACAGCGCGGGTTTCAATGCGCTCGCCGCCTTCGACGCGTTCACGGCGCTGCTGGCGGGAGAGGACGCCGGCTACGATCACGTCGTCTTCGACACCGCCCCGACCGGTCACACGCTGCGCCTGCTCAGCCTTCCTCAGGCGTGGAGCGGCTTCCTCGCGGGCAACGACCGGGGCGCCTCCTGCCTGGGCCCGCACTCGGGCCTGAAGTCGCTGGAGGGCCGCTTCCACGCGGCGATGGTCGCGCTCACGGACCCGGCGCAGACGACGGTGGTGCTGGTCGCGCGGCCGGACGCGCGGACGCTGATCGAGGCCGCGCGCACGTCGAGCGAGCTGCGCGCGCTGGGGCTCGCCAACCAACGCCTCGTGATCAACGGCGTCTATCGCGCCAGCAGCCCCGAAGACGTGGTGGCCTGCGCCATCGAGGCCGAGGGGCTGCGAGCCCTCGCCGAGCTGCCCGAGGCCCTGCGAGACCTGCCGCGCGACGACGTGCCGCTGCGACCCTTCGACACGGTGGGGCTGCCGGCCTTGCGCGCCCTGCTGCGAGGCGACGGGCCCGCGCCGCAGGAGGTCGCCGCCCCTGAGCCCGCCTTCGACCTGGGGCTCGCCGCGCTCGCGGACGACCTCGCGAGGGCCGGTCGCGGCCTGATCATGGTGATGGGCAAGGGCGGCGTCGGAAAGACCACGGTCGCCGCCGCGCTCGCCCTGGGGCTGGTGCGGCGCGGCCACAGCGTCCACCTCACCACCACGGACCCCGCCGCCCACCTGAGCCTGGTGCTCGCCGGGGAGGTCGAGGGCCTGCGCGTGGACCGCATCGACCCGCGCGTCGAGACCGACCGCTACATCCAGAAGATCATGGCCACGCGCGGCGCCGCGCTCGACGACGCGGGCAGAGCGCTGCTGCGCGAGGATCTGGCGTCGCCCTGCACGGAGGAGGTCGCGGTGTTCCACGCCTTCTCCCGCGTGGTCGCCGAGGCGCGCAGCGCCTTCGTCGTGCTGGACACCGCGCCCACCGGCCACGCGCTGCTGCTCATGGACGCGACGGGCGCCTACCACCGTCAGATGATGGCCAGCCTGGACCGCAGCCTGGCCAGCCGCGTCGTCACCCCCTTGATGCGCCTCCAGGATCCCGAATACACCCGGGTGATCCTCGTGACCCTGCCCGAGGTGACGCCCGTGTCCCAGGCCGCCGCGCTGCAGGAGGATCTGCGGCGCGCGCGCATCGAGCCGGTGGCCTGGGTGCTCAACAAGAGCCTGGTGGCGGCCGGCACGCGCGACCCGCTGCTGGCGGCGCGTCTCGGCGGCGAGCGGCGGCAGATGGCGCGGATCCGCCAGGGGCTCGCGGCGCAGACCTTCGTCGTCCCCTGGCTGGTCGAGCCGCCGGTGGGGGTCGAGGCGCTCGCCCGGCTCACCCGCGCCTGAGGACCACCTCGTCGGCGGTGACCATCACCTGGCAGCACACGGGCGCCCGCTTCGAGGCGGCGCACGCTCCCTCCAGCGAAGCCCGCAGGGCCGTCCTCCGTCTGGCAGCAGCAGAACAGGGCAACCCATGACCGACCTGACCCGACCTCCGTTTCGCCTGGCCTGGGCCACCGACGTTCACCTGAACTTCGCGTCGCCCCAGGGGGTCGCCCGCTTCCTCGACGCGCTCCGGCCGGCGGACGGGATCCTGCTCACCGGCGATCTCGCCGAGGCGCACGATGTGGAGGCCTGGCTGCGCTGGCTCGCGACCGAGGCCAGCCGACCGATCTGGTTCGTGCTGGGCAACCACGACTTCTACGGCGGCACCATCGCCGAGGTCCGCGCGCGGATGTGCGCCCTCACGGCCGAGATCCCGCAGCTTCGATGGCTCTCTGCCACCGGCGTGACGGCGCTCACGGAGCGGGTCGGGCTCGTCGGCCACGACGGCTGGGGAGACGCCCGGCACGGAGACTTCCTCGGCACCCGGGTGCGGCTCAACGACCACCTGCTGATCGGCGAGCTGGCCAGGCTGCCGCGGGAGGTGCTGCAGCGGCGGCTGCGCGCGCTCGGCGACGAGGCGGCGGCTCACCTGCGCAGGCTGCTTCCCGACGCGCTGGGCCGCTTCGAGCAGGTCCTGGTCGCCACCCATGTGCCGCCCTTCGTCGAGAGCTGCTGGCACGAGGGGCGAACCTCCGATGTCGAATGGCTGGCGGACTTCACCTGCAAGGCGGTCGGCGATGTGCTGATCGAGGCCGCCGAGCGCTGGCCACACCGACAGATCCTGGTCCTCTGCGGGCACACCCACGGCTCAGGTCAGGCGCGCATCCGGCCCAATCTGGAGGTCTGGACGGGTGGAGCCGAGTACGGCGCGCCAGCGCTTCAGCAGGTGCTGGAGCTCGCCGGCTGAGAGGTCCGCTCCCCACCCCTGGTTGCGCCGCGTCGACGGCGGCATCTCCGCCGCCTTCGGGCTCGCCACCGCCCTCCGAGACCCGATCGTCGTCGTCCAGCGCTGAGCGCCCCTCCCGTGCTATGCTGCTAATGTGTTCAGATCCGGAGGCCGCATGCCCGCTACCCTCGTTCGTCCGGCAAGAGGCTCCAGCCCCGCGCAGCGTCGCTCCCGTGGCGACCAGCTCTCCGGGCATTCGCTGCGCGATCCGCTGGTGCAACGCGCGGTCTCGGTGCCCCAGAGCGGCGGAAAGCCGCTGCCCGAGGCGATGCAGCGTCAGATGGAAGGCGCGATGGGCCAGGACTTCTCCAGCGTGCGGGTCCATGAGGGCGCGCACGCGACGCAGCTCGGCGCGGTCGCCTTCACGCAGGGCGAGAACGTCCACTTCGCGCCTGGAACCTACAACCCGGACAGCTCCGCGGGCCAGCGCCTGCTGGGGCACGAGCTGGCCCACGTCGCGCAGCAGCGGGCAGGACAGGTGGCGGCCACCGGCTCGGTGGGCGGCGTCGCGCTCAATGACGATCCCAGCCTCGAGCGCGCGGCGGATCACGCGGCCGACCGTGCGGTCCAGCGCATGGTGGAGGAGGAGGAGAAGCCTGCCCAACGTATGGTGGAGGAGGAGGAGAAGCCCGCCCAACGTATGGTGGAGGAGGAGGAGCACCCGACGCAGCGCCTCGTGCGGGAGCGGGGCGACGAGGTCGGCGCCCGCGTGATCTGACGCGATGCGTCGCCTCCTCTCGTCTCTCGAGGCGTCCCTGAGCCGCGCCGTGTTCGCGCTGGCCTTGCCGCCGACCGCCTCCGAGGTGGCAGCCCTGCTCGCCAGTGTAGACGTCGATCCCGAGCAGGCCAGCATGGCCCGCACCCGCGACGAGCACGGCCGGGAGGGCGTGCTCTCCTGGAGCCTGCTGGTGGAGCTGCTCCCGGCCTTGACGTTGGACGAGCTCTCCGGGGCGGTGCTGGCGCTGGAGAGCTGGGGCCTGGCGCAGGTGGTGGGGAGCGCCGCCACGGACGTGCTGATCTCCGGCAGCTCGGCGATCCGTCTCACGCACGCGGGCCGGGTGACGCTGGGGCTCGCTCCTGCGCGAAAGGCCCAGGGGCACCTGTCTCCTGAGCCTCGACCCTGGCTGGTGTTGCACGGGAGCGTACGCGAGCGGCTCCTGACGGCCGCTCGGAGCGCGGTGGGCGCGGCGGCGCCCGTAATCTACATCCCAGCCGATCCGGCGGCCCTCGATCATGCCGTCGGAGAGCTGGCGTATACCTTGTGTGGGTACGGCGCGGCGATCCTGGACGCGACCGAGAGCGGCGCCGAGCGTGTCGTCGGGCGGGTGCTCGGGCGCACGGGGCTGGCTCGGGCGCCTCGCGCGCTGCTGATCCCCGATCCCCGCCCGGTGCGGCTGGCCGCACTTCAGACCGGCGCGCGGCTGCGATGGGTAGCCGACACCTGGACCAGCGGCGGCGCGGGGCAGGATCCGGGGCTCACCGACGCGCTCCTGGCCAAGGATCCGGAGGCGGATCGTCCGGACGTCTGCGGGGTCCCCGCCTCGCATCTCGCGCGCCCCAGGCTGGTGGACGTGCCCTGGTCGGCGCTGGAGCTCCCTGCCCCGACCGCCCGCCGCCTTCAGCTGGCTCGGATGCATGCCGCCTCGCGCGCGATGGCCGCCGCTGATGGGCACGGGCGCACACAGGGCTATCGGCTGCTCCTCTGCGGGCTGCCGGGCACGGGGAAGACCATGGCCGCTGCCGCCCTGGCGACCTCGTTGCAACGTCCGCTGCTCAAGATCGATCTGTCCACCATTCTGTCCAAGTGGCTCGGCGAGACGGAGAAGCTGCTGGCCGAGATCTTCGAGCTGGCCGAGGCCAGCGGAGCCCTGCTGGTGTTGGACGAGGCGGAGAGCCTCTTTCGCCAGCGGGAGAGCGGCCCGAGCGGCAACGCGGGTCTGGCCACGGCGGTGGCCTGGCTGCTCAGTCGACTGGATGACTACGCGGGCACGCTGGTCGCGACGACCAACCGTGTCGAGGATCTGGACGAGGCCTTCTATCGCCGCTTCGACGACTATCTGGTCATCCCCATGCCTGATCAGCCGACCCGGGCGCGGCTCTGGGTGCGCTGCCTCGGCGTCGAGGGCGCGGGGCTGCAGGTCAAGGAGCTCGCCGAGCGCTTCGTCGTG
>CAZKWG010000677.1:0-4595 GCA_964556105.1 uncultured Enterobacterales bacterium
GCGACCTCAGCCCGACCTTGCAGGCGAAGCTGCTGGCCGTCACCGAGAAGCGGCAGGTTCGCCCCGTCGGCGGCAAGGTCGCCGTGGCGCACGACACCCGCTTCGTCAGCGCCACGCACCAGGCGCTCGACGCGATGGTCGCCCAGGGCGGCTTTCGGGCCGACCTCTACCATCGCCTTGCCGTCTTCGTGATCCATCTGCCGCCCCTGCGCGAGCGTGGCGACGACGTGATCCTCATCGCCCGAGTCCAGTTGACCTCGGACCCCATGCTCACCCATATCCCCCGCCCCCGGATCAGCCGCTCGGGCGAGCGCTTCCTGCGCAGCTACACCTGGCCCGGCAACCTGCGCGAGCTGCGCAACGTGCTCTGCCGCGCCGCCATCCTCGGCCGCGGCCGAGAGCTCGACGAGGATCGTCTGCGCGACGCGCTCACCCCCACGGGCCAGAGCCCGGTCATCGCCCCGCGCCCCGAGCTGCGCCTCGCGCCGCCCGAGCCCCCGCCGCCTCCAGCGCCGACCTCCTCGGCGAAGCGGCCCGCCCAGCCAGCGGCAAAGCTCCCGACGCTGAGCGATCTCGTCGCGCTCGCTGAGGAGGTCCACGAGGCCGGCGGGCGCGTGCTCAAGCTGGCGCTCGACCGGGGGCGGATCCGGCGGGCAGACGTGGTCAGCCGCATCGGCCTGGCCGAGCGCACGGCGGATCGCGTGCTGGCGGGGCTGGTGGAGGCTGGGGTGCTGGAGAAGGACGGGAGGAAGGGGAACGCCGGGGGGTATGTGGTGGTGCGGCGGGCGGCGTGAGGGCCACTCGCCACATGCCTCCCAAAGTAGGAAAGTAGACATTGAGCGACTACTTCCCGACGATCATCATGCACAGGGCCTCCATTTCATGACGGCGGGCTGGTCGCTCCAGACTGAGGGCGTGAAAGAACCCCTCATCAACCAGGCCATGTTGCTGACATAGCACTGCCGCCCGATGACATGTCTCGGCCCAGGATGCCGTTGGTCCAGGCAGTTCGCCTTCAATGGCGGTTCCACCTGGGCCGAGTCGAAGCCAGCGCCGAAGCGACGAGGTGTCGAAGCAGTGCTCGAAGATCGCATGGAGGGCACTCAGGTGATCGACCTCCAGATAGGTGATCACTGAACCGACCAGGGGGGATCTGGTCCGCACTTGTACAACGAGGGCCTCCCATGCCGCTTCGGCGCGGCGCCCATCACTGGCACGCCGATAGTGAGATGTACACGTTTTTCTAATATTGCTAATTCTACCGGCAAAAAGCCGATGCACTCCGCGTGTCACTCGTCCAGGAAGCAGCGTCCTGGGGAGATGTCCATTTCTCTGAGCCCAGCGGACGGCCTGGATCAAGACACGCCCTCCGTGCTCTTCGTAGCTGACAGCGCTCGTGCGCCCACTCCTTGAGGCGCCACGCTGGTTGACGCCCGAAGTGGCCCCTTTGGGTGCCTGGGTCGGGAGGCGGGGACGGGTAGAAGATGTACACGAACGCGACGCGCGATGACCGCACGAAGCAGCTTGCTCGCACTTCCTTCTCATGTTGCTCTCCGATTTTAGCGGGGTGAAGCTAGGATTCTCGACAAGGTCAGCCCATCGGCCCAATGCCTGAAGGGAATGACGACAACCAACGATGCTTCACTCGATATGCCCGCTACGGAGGGCATTGAAACATGAGCTAAAGCTCAGGTAGTACTTAGGGAACTCCTTGGTGGCGAGAGATTTTGGGGGAATATCGAAATTGTAGCTCCACAAGTGCTCGGCCGCAACGAGCTGAGTCCACCATGACCGATATTGTCGGATAACGCTCGACCACTTTGCAGGTACTTAGGTACCTATTCTCAAATCTCGCCTGTAAAGTCCATCACTTCGCCGCCATCCCCTCCCCCCAGGCCGGCGCCGCGCTGACGAGCCCCCAGAACGCCTTGATCTGCTGACTCTTACTCTTCATCCTGGCAATCCCGAGGATCTCCTTGTGCGTCACCGGCGGGCAGAGGGCCTCAGGCACATCGAGCACCGCGACGATTGGCGGCGCGAGTTGGAGCAGGTACAGGAGCTGGCTCACGCGCGACGGGCTGACGCCTTCCAGGCGGGCGACCTCGACGACAGAGCGCACGGACTCGCCGTCCATCATCTCGTGGTAACGGCGGGCGCGCTCGAACAGGTGCTGGAAGCCCCGGACGTGGACCGGGGCGACGGGCGGCGCGTCGACCTCCAACGGGGCGACGTTGAGCACCTGGACGGCAGGCACGACGGCCTCGGGCTCCTCGGGGGCGGGCTGCGCGGCGGGCGCGTTCGCCACCATGGCCCGATACTGGCGGACCTGCTCGAAGGGGTCGGCGATCATCGCGACCTCGCGGAGCTGCTTCTCGCTCGGCACCGGGCCGGCGCGGTCGGGGCGTTCCAGGTCCCGGACGACCTCGGGTGCCAGGTCGAGCAGCCTCATCATCTGCGACACCCGGGCGCGGCTCAGCCCCTCGTGCTTCGCGACGTCCACGGGACGGCGCTCGGGGTCCTCGGCCAGCCAGCGCTTCCAGCCTCGCGCCTGGGCCAGCCGGTTGCGGATCGCCTGGAGGCGCGGCGACCAGGCGTCGCCCATCGTCGCAGGCTCCTCGCCGGGCGAGCCCAGGTCGATCAACGCCGGGCGCTCCCGCACTTCGCTGGACGGGGGCTCACACTGGATACCAAAGGCCGGGTGATGCGGTAACCTCGTGTCTACCGACCAGCTCTCCAAGGGCTGGCACTGATTGCCCGTCCTGCCTAGGGTCTGGAGCTTTCTCTTAAATCGCGCTTCTTCCTGGTCAATTCCAGGATCGCTTTCGTCGGGTGGGCTGGCGCATTCCGCAAATCTATCGAAGGGTTTGCGCCAGCCCACCTCGAAATTGTCGGCGCGCCATCGGCAGTTCCAGAGGACGAACTTCAGCAGCCTCCGGCGCTCCTCGGTGGGCTGCTGGTCGTAGAGCGTGAGCGCCCTGGCGCTAAGCTCCAGCAGGGCGAGGCCCTCCTCGATGTAGGCCCGGTCGGCGCGCTCATGCCGCTCGATGTCGCGGCGGATGCGGGCCTGCTCGGTGCGCCACTCGCAGCTCTTGCGCTCGAAGAGGTCGGCGGTGATGCGGCCGTCGAGGCGGTCGTCGTAGGCGGTCTCGATGCGGGTCTGGATGGCCGTGTACTGGCGGTTGAGGCGCTCCAGGGCCTCGGTGTGGTGCTTGCGCTGGTCGCGGTGGCTGCTGTGCAGGGCCTCGCGGACGAAGCTCAGGGTCTCAGCGTCCACGGAGAGCCGGCGCAGCGCCCGGCGGATCTCGCCGTCGAGGTCGGCCTCGCGGATCCAGGTCGCGCGCTTCTTCAGGCGGCAGCCGTCGCAGTGGTAGTAGACGTACTTGCCCTTCTGCAGCTCGCCGATCAGCAGGCGGTTCTCGTGGCCCTCGTCGGCGCAGACGCCGCACTTGACGAGGCCGGTGAACAGGAACTCGCGGGTGCGCTCGCGGCTGCTGGTCTTCGCGCGGCCCTCCAGGAGCTGCTGCACGCGGTCCCACAGCTCGCGGCTGACCAGCGGGGTGTGGATGCCTTTGTAGACCCGGCCATTCCAGGCGAACTCGCCCGTATACATGAGGTTGGTCAGGGTGTAGTGGATGGTGGGCACGCTCAGCCGCTTGTGGGTCTTCGGCCCAACCAGGCCCCAGCTCTCGACCACCTTGGACAGGGCGAGCATGGAGGTCCCGCCCTCGGCGTAGACCTTGAACATGCGGGAGATCAGCGGGGCGACCTCAGGGTCGACGCCGATGACGCGCTTGCCGTCCGCGCGCACCGTGTTGAGGTAGCCGAAGGGCGCGGCGCCCGGCCAGATCCCCTGCTCAGCCTTCTCGGCCATCCCCTTCCGAGTCTCCTCCGAGAGATTGTCGATGTAGTTCTTCGCCATGATCACCTTGATCCCGTGGATGAACTTCTCGTGGCTGCGGCTCTCCTCGCAGATGATGGCGTTCTCCTTGACGAGGTGGATCTCCAGGTTCATCCCGTCCAGCGTGACCCAGTCCCGGATGTTGCGATAGAGGCGGTCGGTCTTCTCGACGATCACGACGCGCGTGGACTTGTGCTTCTTGAGGTAGCGCATCATCTCGTCGAAGCCCGAGCGCCCGGCCTTCTTGGCGGTCTCGATGTCGGTGAACTCGCGCTCGATGCGGTAGCCCTTGGCCTCGGCGTATTCGTGGAGGAGGCGCTGCTGAGCAGGGATGCTGAAGCCCTCCTTCTCCTGCTCCTTCGAGGAGACGCGGAGGTAGACGAGGGCGGGCACGCCGGCCGTGATCCGGCGGGCGGGGGCGGCGGGAGCGGGACCGACACCGAGGTCGGCGGTCTGGCGAATCACGGAGGCGTTGCGGCGGGGGGGCATGTCAGGGGCTCCTTGGAATAGTGTGCTTTTGAGTTGACATAATATCGAGTCCGCGTCCACCCCTTCCTTGAAGTGAACCCAGGTGTCGGCCTTGGTCTACCCTTCAGGGCGTTCAAGTGCCAGAATATGCGGACATATTATGTCCGCATATCAGTTGACATCCATTTCCAGTCTTTTTACTTACGTCGGCGTCGATCAAGGTCCCCCC
>CAZKWG010000678.1:0-4592 GCA_964556105.1 uncultured Enterobacterales bacterium
GGAGCAGCGCACCGAGGACGAGACCTGGGAGCTGGCCCAGCTCAAGCGCCTGCCCAGCGACTGGGACACCCGCTTCAAGGTCGGCGACCGCGTGCTGCTGTACGTGCTGGGGCCCTACGGACGCCAGGCGGAGCCCGGCTGGACCATCACCGAGATCCGCGGGCAGCAGGCCATCCTGTCGCGCGACGAGCAGCAGCGGGCCCGCGCTGAGCCCCTCTGGATGCTCAAGCCCGACGACTCCGCCCCGTTCGTCGAGACCTTCACCGAGCCCCGCTACCTCCGCGATCTCGCCTCCGAGATGCTGGTCAAGACGGATGGCCACGCCCCATACCCGACCCGCGGCGCCGTCGCCCGAGCGGTCAAGACCTTCCTCGCCGAGCGCGGGATCCAGGTGTCCACCCTGGTCCGCCAGGGCAGCATGGTCACCGGCATCGACCTGCGTCCGCCCAGCGGAGAGTGGAGCCCCGACGAACTGGCCCCGATGCGCGAGCTGCTGCCGGGGCTGAAGGTCTGGGGCTCCAAGAGCGCTGCGTTCGAACCCTGGGAGACCGTAGGGGAGTCCTACGACCCCTATGGCGACTACCGCGGTAAGAGCGCCGGCCTGCTCATCCCGGTGGAGCACCTCCCGCGCTTCGCCGCGATCCTCGCCGGAGCGATGAAGGCCGAGGGCCAGCAGCTCAACTCCCTCGGCGAGCGCCGCCTCGCCGCTACCAGCCGCGCGAGCACCGCCTTCACCCCCACCCACAACCGCGGCGGCGCCACGTCCGACCAGCGCGCGCAGGCGGCCGAGGGCTGCCGCGATCTCGACTTCGACCTTCCAGGCTATGGCCAGATCCGCGTGGTCTGCGGCCAGGAAGGCCGAAGAGACGTCTGGCACAACGTCTACTATCAGTCTCAGCGCTTCGGCTACAACGGCGGCCGCTGGGCCCGCAACCAGCGCCCGCCCGAGCCCGTCCTCGCCGCCATCCGAGCGCGTGGCGTCACCGCATTCGGAGGGTGAACGCCTCACAGGCGTTGGCGGCGTAGACCCCAAGGCCCGCAACAGGGGCAACGGGACCGATATCGGCTGGAGGTGGCGGCGGAGGGGCTGCGGCAGCCGCGGCAGCGGTCGTCGCCACGAGCGAATGCGGCCACCTGTCGACCACCCGCCCAAAGAATAATGAATTGTTGGCCTTCGTTCGATGGCCCCGAGCTTGCTTGTGCGCACCGGGATGTCCTGCGCGCTCGACATTCGCGGATCTGCTGGCGATCTCCTCCACAACGTGGTGGCGGAGGGATGGGCGCGGCTGCGGGAGCGGCTCGCGGAGGCGGCACGATCGCTGCCACGGCACGTCATCGCCGAGGTGGAGGGGTACTTGAAGTGCGGCGATCCCGAGCACGGTTTCGCCTGGCTCACCTGCGAGCCCTGCTCGGAGCACAGGCTGGTTCCCTTTTCCTGCAAGAGACGCGGATTTTGCCCTTCCTGCGCCGGTCGCCGCATGGCGGAAACCGCGGCGGCGTGGGTGGATCGGATGATCCCTCTCGTGCGGATGCGCCAGTGGGTCCTCACGGTTCCGTTCGGCCGGCGCCTGCTCCTCGCTCGCAATCCGAGCCTGGAGCGCGGTGTGCATCAGACCGCGATGGCCTGCATCGAGCGCTGGTACGCGCGCGAGGCGAACGGCGGGCAGACGGGGTCGGTGACCGCGACGCAGAGATTTGGATCCGCTTTGCAACTAAACCTCCATTTCCATGCGATCTTTTTGGACGGATGCTACGCGCGGGACCCTCGGGGTAACCCGCGGTTCCGCCCGGTGACGCCCCACACCTCCGACGTAGAGAAGCTGGTTGTAGAGATCGCCATCGCCTGCGAGGCCTGGCTATCGAAGGCGGGCTACAAGCCGGTCTGGAGGACCGGACGACGACGTGTCGGATCCGGACGACGATGGCCTCGGCCTGTTCCAGGCCGCTGCGGCCGCGGGGTACTCGGCGGTGCGGGGCGTGCCGACCCCGGTGGCGCGACGGGCGCAGGTCATCCGGGGTCCTACAGACCGTGCAGTAGCGCGCGCTCCCGCCGATGTGTGCGAGTTGTGCCGGCTATAACCTCCACGCGGGCGTGGCAATTGACGCACGGGATCGCCAGGGTCCTACAGACCGTGGCGTAGCGACTGGGGCGCTATCTGCTTCGCCCCCCGCTGGCCAAGACCAGCCTTTCGCAGGAGGCGGACGGCAGCGTGGTGTTCGAGATGAAGCGGGCCTACGCCGACGGGACTGCTGCGCGGACGCCGGAGGAACTGGTTTCTCGCTTGGTGGCAATCGTGCCACCGCCAGGTGCGAACCAGATCGTCTATCGCGGGCCGATCGCGAGCCAGGGTCAGGCGTGGGAGGTGTTCATCCGACCTATCCCCTGGTGGGACCTGCGACTCCGGACGGAACGCTTGTCTGAGGGGGGGGATCCAAGAAATCTACGGTTATTAGATTAATCAAGCCTGTGCCCGCGGATGCGGCGATCCTCGTCCGGGTCGGTCAGCCCGCCCTTGCCGCGATCGATGGCGTCGGCCCGCTCCACCCAATCCCAAATGGTTGGGCGTTCGGCGTCGTCGAAGGTGGAGCTGGCTCGGTGGTCGTCTTTCCCGTCCAGCTCGTCGACGCGGGTGAAGGGCTCGGGACAACCGCCGAATTCCGACATGTCGAAAGGATTGGCGGTGGTGCCCGAGTCGTCCCCCGCCTTGTCGATGCCACATCCGGTCAGCGCGAGGAACAGGGCGAGCGTGTTCGTCCGTGCATCATGGAGCAGGCGGGGGCCGCTGGCCAGCGGCGCGTCGGTCCTCGCGCGCCCGGCGGCGCCGGCCGAGGGCCAGCCCGAAGGCACCGGCCAGCAGGGCCGCGCCCTTGTCCGAACCGCCGCAGCCATCACAGCCGTCACCCGCGGCAGGCGTGATGGAGCAGACCGTGTCTCCCTCGCGCCAGGCGGCGGGGTTCAGGTCGTTGCAGTCACCGCTGACGGCGTAGCCGTCGCCGTCCGCGTCGAAGTCGTTGGCGCCGTCGCAGTCCTGATCGACCCCGTCGTACCAGACCTCTTCGGCCCCTGGGCTTACGGCGTCGTTCGTGTCGTCACAGTCCTTCCCGCCGTACTCGGCCGAGTCGTAGCCATCGCCGTCCGCGTCGTAGTCCGAACCTGAGCAGTCCTGATCGTAGTTGTCGTAAGGGGTGTCTTCGGCGCCCGGGTGCTGGCGCGCGTCCTCGTCGTCGCAGTCGCGGCCCCCGACCTCCTCCGCGTCGTAGCCGTCCTCGTCCTGATCGCCGTCGTTGCCGTCGCAGTTCTGATCGATCCCATCGTACCAGGTCTCGCGCCGGGCAGGGCTGATGGATCCGTCCTCGTCGTCACAGTCGTCGCCGCCCGCCTCCTCCGCGTCGTAGCCGTCCTCGTCCTGATCGCCGTCATTGCCGTCGCAGTTCTGATCGACCCCGTCGTACCAGATCTCCTCGGTGTCCGGGTTGACCGTCTCGTCGCGATCGTCGCAATCGTCCGTCGAGTCGAAGCCGTCCTCGTCGCGGTCGGTCGTCTCGAAGCTCAGCTTCAGGTAGTAGCGCACCGCCTGGCCCTCCTCGGGCGAGCAATAGAGCGAGTTGCCCACCGAGCTCAGGTAGACGCCGCAGGACCCGTGGCGCACGCCGAAGGTGGGGTCCACGTCCTCGTACTCGTCTCCGGTGCGCGCGTAGGTCGTCTCCTTGGCCTCGGCGAACAGGCCGATGCAATAGGATTCGCCGGCGCTGAGCCGCCAGCTCACCTCGCCGGTGCTGACCCAGTCGCCGTCGAGACTCGGCTCGTCCACCAGCACGGAGTCCACGTTGTCCCAGTCTTCATAGGACTGGTATTTCCAGTAGGCGATGCTGGTCTCGGCCGAGGCCCCGAGCGCCCTCTTCGCGTAGACCTGGACCTCGGTGAGCGTGGTCGTCGTCTCGATACTGAAGCAGTCAGCACGGACAGTGGAGCTGTCCATGAAGTCCCAGTCGTCGTCTCCGCCGAAGGTCTCGGTGCGGGTGGCGGCGAAGGCTGTGGCGACAAGAATGAATATCGACATGGGCGCTCCCTGTGCAGGCAGGACAGTATGGCACGGACCGGGGATAGGTCAGATGAACATCCCCCACACCTAACCCTCGCTCCTGATCGGCCGCTCCGTCAACCCTCCGATACGTGCTGGGGCCACGAATTCGGAAGCCGTTCACCTCGGATTCCACCCTCCGAACGCACCACTCCAACACGGTCTGTAGGACACGGTCTGGAGGACGGTCCCGCGGAAGTGCCCGCCATCGGTCCGGGCCGCGCAGGCGTCGCGCACGCAGCCGCGCGCTCATGGTGACGCGGGTCTCGCAGACCCGCGCGACGGTGCCCCTGGAGGAGGGCCTCTCGCGCACCATCGACTGGTACCGCGAGCGCGGTTGACCGTCGCCTCGTGCACCGGTTATTCCCTCCGAATGGAGCTTCCTCGTGAAGAGCTGATCCGGCTGTCGCGCCCGCGGCTCTGGCGCTGGCTGCTGGCCTGGGGTGCCCACGTCGGCCTCATCGCCGGGGCGCTCGCCCTGGCCCGCGCCGTCGATCACCCGCTGGCCTA
>CAZKWG010000679.1:0-4588 GCA_964556105.1 uncultured Enterobacterales bacterium
GTGTCTCCTCCATCCAGGATGAGGTTGTTGATGGTGAGCGTGTCCAGCGCGGCCGCCGGCGCCGCCAGCGGAGGGTAGGCCGCGTTCGCGGTCTCTTTTCCCGTCCAGTTCACGTTGCGGCTCAAGGTGAGCTGGTTCGGGTTGATGGGAAAGGTGACCGTCTTGCTGGGGCCCTCGGCGGTCGTCAGCGTGGCCTTGGTGGGCTCGGCCGGGGAGGTCGCGAGGCCGACCAGGAGGTCGTCGAAGGCGAGCTTCAGCGTGATGACGGCCAGGGTGCTGGAGTTCGCGTCGAAGTCAGAGGCCGACCAGCTCACGGGCCAGGCGGACACCAGGGTGTAGGTCTGCACGACGTCGCTGGTGGTCTCACCGCCAGACATGTGCTGGATCGTGACGTCTTTGCGGAAGCCCGTGCTGCTGTCGACCTGCCGGGACCAGGTCCACAGCGAGCTGGCCGACACGAACCCGTGCTCCAGGGTGACCTCGCCGTGGCTGGCGGGCCCCTTCCACAGGCTCCGGTGTCCGAAGTTTCGGCCGCCCTCCGCGACCTTCTCGACCTCGAAGCTGCGGGACAGGCCGCGGGCGCTCTTGAAGAAGTAGGTCGCGCTGCCCTTGACCGCGTCGCCCGGGATGGTCACGGCGAAGCGGTGTACGCCCTGCGCGTTCCTGGAGATATAGGATCCGGGTCCCGGCATGGTGGTCTCACCCCACCCGGACGACAGGCGGGCCGAGACCGCTGATCTCGACGGCCACCTGGAGCGTGACGGTCCACGGGCGAAGCACGGCCTCGATGGTAGCCTCCAGACGGGGCGCGCCGTGATCGGCGGGGGCGCGGGTGCTGATGCGCGGGTCGGTGTCCGGGTCGCCGCTGGCCAGCACGCCCTCCCGGATGAAGGGCGACAGCGCGCGGAGGAGGGCCAGCCGCAGCTCGACCGCCGTGGTGGCGTCGGAGGTGCGGAACACGAAGGTCTCCGCGACATCCGCCACCCTGGCCACGACCAGGCGGGCGGTCCAGATCGCCGTCAGCGGCCAGCGCCCCAACGGGCGCAGCAGCGTGGGCTCGGCCATCACCTTCGCGCTCACCCCGTCCGGCAGCAGCCGCAGGTGGACGAGGTGGGCGGGCATCTCGTAGAACTCGGCCGGTTGGCGCTGGGGGATCGGGGAGGTGGGGCGACGCCCAGGACCCAAGGGCAGCGTCCTGCCGAGGAGCCCTCCTGGGCGCACGCCATCTCCTGAGGCCCCGAGCAGGCCGGTCGCGGCCGCGGCGCTCGCCGAGCGCCAGCCGTGGGCCGCCAGCTCGGTCGCGGCGCCCGACCAGGCGCAGACCGCGACGGGCTGACCGAGCAGCGGGCTCATCGTGTGGGCCACGTTCTCGGCCGTCACGCCGAAGGGCGCGTCGAAGAGGCCGACCTGCCGGTTCTCGTTGAACGTTTGGAGCAGCGGCTCGATGTTGGCCCGCCAGGCCGCGGCGCGGTCCGTCTCGCGGGTCGGGACCTGGCGCCATCCGGCGCTCGGCTGCACCAGCTCGGACGGCCCTCCCGCGTCCGGCAGCACGATCAACGAGCCCGGCCTCCCCTCCAGATAGCGAGGGAACAGCTCGTGGAAGAGTGGGTCGAACCCTGGGAACTCTACGGGATCGTAACGAAACCGCCAGGGGACGCCCTGCGCCCAGACCGCCACCGCGACCTCGACGCTCGCGGCGCCGCCGGCCAGGCCCAGCGCCGCCGCGTCGCGCAGGAGGCTCGGCAGCGCCTGACCGTTCGCGTCGCGCTCGCCGAGCCCTGGCAAGAGGGCGAGCTGGTCTGGGTGGCTGATCCTCACCACGTACAGCGCGACCTGTCTGGGATCGTGGGGCGCGCCGGCGCGGGCCGGCGGCGGCCAGGTGGGCGACACCCCCGCGCGCTCCACCCAGGCCCCCGAGCTCACGCCGAGAATTGCCCAGGGAGGACGTCGCGTCTGCGTGGAGACCGCGTCCGTTGGCACCGTGGAGATACGGACGCGTGGCTCCGCTTGGACGGTCTCAACGCGAACCATTCTCGTAGGCCTCCAGAATCTCCTTGTTGATGCGGCTGACCTCGCCTACCCAGCCCACCCGATCCGCGTGGGCCAGGGAGAGGATCTCCCCCAGGCTCCAGTGCAGATGATACGCCAGGAAGGCGGCTTCCCGGCGGAGGTGGTGCAGCGGATAGGCGATCGTCACCCCCCCGGCGTGCCGGCCTCCTCAGCCGGTAGCGCGTCAGATCCATAGGTGAGCGTGTAGACGGCGATCTCCAGCGCGCGGATGTCCCGGGCGTGGAGCCGCTGCACATCGGCCATGCTGACCACGGGGATGTCCCCGAGGCGGGTCACGCAGCGACCCAGCAGGACGAGCTTGTAGACCATGTCGTTGGGGTGCTCGTTGTACTCGCGCGACATGCCGATGTACAGCTCGTCGGCGCCAGTGACCGCGCGCACCTCGGCCACCTTTTGCAACGTACCCTTCTCGTCCTTGAAGCCCACGGGCAGCTCCACGGTCATGCGGTACGAAGGGATCTCCATCACGGGCATCTCTGTTCCTCAGCGCTGCTGTGCGGGGTTGGGGTCAGGAGGACGTGTTGTACTGGAATCCATCCTGATTGGCGGAGGCCGGGTTGACCATGATGTCTTCCACGGCGAGGGTGATCTTCTCGACGGCGTGCTGGCTGCTCGTCGCGTCCAGCGAAGGAAACTCCCACTTGTAGGGGAAGGCCTGGTACAGGATCAGCGTGTTGACCACCGCGCCGCTGTGGGCGTACAGCTCGACCTTGACGTCGAAGCGCAGGATGTTGCCGCCGACGACCGTGTTGTACCAGTTCCACATCCCGTCGTTGCCGCGCACGACCCGCTCGATGGTCACGTCGCTGGCCTTGAGCAGGCTGGGGATCCGCCGCTCGGTCTTGTCCAGGCTCATCCTGAACTTGATGACGTCGTAGGTCATGTCGAAGCCGCCGATCTTGAGGATGCCCTCATCGGCGACGATGTAGGTCGTGCCGTCGCCGACCGTGACCTTGTAGTGGTGGACGCCGACATAGTTGTTGGACCACTTGGGCTGGAACTTGTATTGGAGCGCCATAGGGTGTGACCTCTGGTGGAGTGAGCTCGCTCAGGATGCGTTGAAGAGGGGGATCCCAGGGCAGCGGGCGCCGCCCTGGGAGAGGAGGCTCACGCCATCTGGCGGAAGCGGATGACCACAAACTCAGCGGGATAGGGCGGTTGAATGCCCACATCCACATAGAGGTAGCCGTTGCGGCGCGTCTCGATCGGGTTGTTCTTCGCGTCGCACTGGACGAAGAAGGCGTCCTTCATGCTGGCGCCGTCGAGCACGTTGCTCTGCCACTGGGCGTAGAGGAAGCCGCCGATGGTGCTGCTCAGGTCCGACCGGGTCTGGTCGTTGTTGGGCAGGAAGACGGCGTACTGCACGGCGTCGCGCACAGAGCGCTCGATGAAGAGGAAGACGCGGCGGAAGTTGATGTAGCGCCACAGCCCGTCGGTGCTGGTGGTGCGGCCGCCCCAGATCAGGATGCCGCCGGGGCGCACGCGGATCAGGTTGATCCCCTTGACGTTGATGGGCCCCTGCTCGGCTGCGGTGACGCTGGCGACCACGTCCACGATCGCGCCGACCGGCTGGTTGGCCGGCACCTTCTGCACGCCGTAGGTGTTGTCGTTGTAGGCGTAGCAGCCGGCGACGTAGCCGCTGGGGGGCGCCACCACGAAGGCGTCGTGGGTGCCGGTCGCGACGGGGTTGCGGACGATCAGCCAGGGGCCGTAGGCGGCGCCGTAGCCCCAGGCGTCGCGGGGGACCGCCGCGTCCATCTCGGTGTCGTTGGGGTTGTAGCGCAGCGCGGGCACCACCGGCGTGGCCAGCAGCTCCAGCACCGGCATCTCGTAGGCCGAGGCGCTCTTGTCGACGTTGTCGTAGATCGTCACCCAGCGGTTCTTGTTCCGCGCGACCTCGGTGCCCGCCGGGGGCTCGCTGAGGAAGTAGCGCGGCGTGTCCAGGATGGCGAACAGATCGCCGCGACCCGAGGGGGCCGGCATGCGGGCGTAGTCCATGATGGCGCCCTGCCACTCGCGGTTCAGGCCCGGGGCGACGAGGATCGCCGCGTCGCTGACGGAGTCGAACCACTTCTTGAGCAGGCTGGCGCGATCCGCCACGTCGCTGGCCTCGGCCGCGAGCGCCACGCCCATGTAGGCGACCGTGCCGCCGTTGGCGAAGAAGCCCGAGACCGCCAGCTCCAGGAGGCGCATGCCCGTCTGGTTGCGGATCCAGCTGTCCCAGGCCTGCTTCGCGTCGTCCGGCAGCTTGTTCCACTTGTCGCTGGCCTCGCGGGCCGCGACCGTCGTGGACTGCTTCTGAAGCAGCTCGACATAGAGCTTGCGCCCGAGCTCCTGACGCCAGATGTGGAAGCCGTCCATGGTCGTGACCATGGGGGCGGGGTTGGCCAGGGTGTCCTGCAGCGCGTCGAGCGCCCTCCCCACGTCGATGACGTTGGCGTTGCCCTGCACCCCCGGGACCTGCGACGTGTCGTAGGGGATATCCGCCTGGATCGCCACAGGGGCCAGGGTCCCGACC
>CAZKWG010000680.1:0-4578 GCA_964556105.1 uncultured Enterobacterales bacterium
GAAGATGGCCCTGTCACGACGCTGGCGGTTGGCGAGGAGGAGCGCAAGATGACCGGCGGGGTGGTGGTGCCGCGGGACAACCCGCTCGGCGCCTTCTAGGTTGAGCGGGCCGGTCCTCATCGTCGGGGGCGCGGCCGACCCCAACCTCCGTGGGCTGCTCGCGCGGGCCGAGGTGCTCGGGGTGCCGGCGATCGGCCTGCTGATCCACCCAGACGAGACGCCGCGGATCACCTGGGATCTCGACGCGGACACGCTCGTCCTGGACGGCGCGCCCATCGCCCCGCGCGGGGTGTTCCTGCGCGCCGACGTCTTCTGGCATGACCTCGATCCACGCCCCGAGGTGGGCTACCGCGCCCAGGCCTGGCACGCGGCGCTGCACGGCTGGGCGAGGGCGCACCGCGGGGTGAGGCTGTTGAACCGCGACGCCCGGAGCGTCGTCAAGCCCGAGGCGCTCCTGCTGGCGAGGCGGGCCGGGCTGCGCGTGCCGGAGACCATCATCACCAATGATCTCGGGATCCTGGAGGCGCGAGGCCGCGCGGGGGCCGTCGCCAAGCCCATCGCCGGCGGCGGCCACTGTCGCCCGCTGGCCGAGCTGCTGGGGCAGACGGTCAGCCGCGCTGGCGCCACCGCCGCGCCCGCCACCGTTCAGGCGCGGATGCCTGGCCGCGACGTGCGCGTCTACGCCGTCGGCCCGGCGCGCGTGGCCTTCGCCCTGCGCAGCGAGGCCCTGGACTACCGCCTCGACCCGGACGTGCGGATCGAGCGCCTGGAGGGGGTCCCGCCCGAGGTCGCCGCTCCCCTCGACCGGCTGCTCGCGGAGCTCGGGCTGGACCTCGCCGCCGCCGACCTCAAGGAGGACGAAGAAGGCCGCCTGCGCTTCCTCGAGCTGAACAACCAGCCGATGTTCGCCGCCTTCGACCGCGCCTCCGACGGCGAGATCAGCGCGGCGATCCTGCGCTGGCTGCAGCGCCGGGACTAGTGATCCGCCTCCTCGGGCAGCTCGGCCCCGCGCTCCTTCAGCCACTTGCGCATCTCGTCCTTGTCCAGCGCCTTCTCCAGCGCGGCGTGGGGCTCGATGATCTCGCGGTTGACCAGGTCGCGCAGGCTGTCGTCCATGGCGATCATCCCGAGCTGCTTGCCCATGCGGATCGCGCCGGAGATCTGCGGGGTCTTGCCCTCGCGGATCAGCGAGGAGATGGCCGGCGTGCCGAAGAGCACCTCGATGGCCGCGACGCGCCCGCCGCTCTTCTTGCGCAGGAGCTGCTGGGCGAGCACGCCCTTGATGACGCTGGCCAGCACGCTGCGCACGCCCTCCTGCTGGTTGGTCGGGAAGACGTTGATCACGCGATCCATGGTCTTGGCGGCGGAGTTCGTGTGCAGGGTGCCGAAGACCAGCAGCCCGGTCTCCGCGGCGGCCAGCGCCATGCTGATGGTCTCGAGATCGCGCATCTCGCCGACCAGGATGCAGTCGGGATCCTCGCGCACGCCGGCCCGCAGCGCCGGCCCGAAGCCCTTGCTGTGCGGCCCCACCTCGCGCTGGCTGACCAGCGCCGCGCGGTTCTCGTGGACGAACTCGATCGGGTCCTCGATGGTGACGAAGTGCATGGGCCGCGTCATGTTCATCTCGTGGATGATCGCGGCCAGGGTCGTGGACTTTCCCGAGCCCGTCGGCCCGGTGACCAGGACCAGACCCGACTCCATCCCGACGATCTTGCGCACGCTCGCCGGCATACCTAACTGGTCTAGTGTAAGGATCTTGGTCGGGATGATCCGGAAGACCGCGCCCATGCCGCGCTCCTGCTTGAACAGGTTCACGCGGTAGCGGGCCACGCCGGGCACCTCGTAGGCGTAGTCGGCGTCGCCGTTGTCGACGTACTCCTTCCAGAGGTGAGGCGGCGTGATCGGCTTGATCAGCTCCTGGAAGTAGTTGTTGTCCAGCACGCGGAAGCGGATGGGCTCGATGCGGCCGGAGGCGCGGAAGATCGGCGGACGACCGACCGAGAGGTGCAGGTCGGAGGCGCCGCGGTCCTTCATCAACTTCAAGAAGCGGTCGATGATGTTGCCCTGGCTCATGCCGCACCCCCATCCTTGTGCCGGAGGAACCCGGGCTCGCAGAGGCCCTCGAAGGTGGCCTGGGTCTCGGCGCGCAGCCAGGCGACCTCGGGCGTGATCATCCCGTTCTCGACGAGGTCCATCAGCGCCATGTCCACCGTCTGCATCCCCTGGCTGCGGCCGATCTGCATCATGCTGGAGATCTGCATGCTCTTGTCGTCGCGGATGAGGTTGCCGATGCTGAAGGTGTTCTTCAGCACCTCGAAGACGGCCACGCGGCCCTTGCCGTCCTTGCGCTTGACCAGGGACTGGCAGAGCACGTACTTGAGGGCCTCGGACAGGCCCATGCGCGCCTGCGCCTGCTCCTCGGGCGGGAAGGCGCCGATCAGGCGCTCCACCGTCTGGATGGCGCTGGTCGTGTGCAGGGTGGCGATGACGAGGTGACCGGTCTCGGCGGCGGTGAGCGCCATGCGGATGGTCTCCACGTCGCGCATCTCGCCGACCATGATGACGTCGGGGTCTTCGCGCAGCGCGCCGCGCAGGGCGCGGGCGAAGGACTGCGTGTGCTTGCCCACCTCGCGCTGGTTGACGAGCGCCTGCTTGACCGGGTGGACGAACTCGATCGGGTCCTCCAGCGTGATGACGTGATCGGCCTTGCTCTCGTTGATCAGGTTGATGATCGCCGCCAGCGTGGTGGACTTGCCCGAGCCCGCCGGGCCGGAGACGACGATGATCCCCTGGTGGTAGTCCAGGAGCTGCGTGAGCTGGCCGGGGATGCGCAGATCGGCGAAGGTCGGCGGCACGTTGGGGATGACGCGGAAGGTGGCCGCGACGCCCTTTCGTTGGCGGAAGGCGTTGGCCCGGTAGCGGCCGACCTCGGGGATGTTGTGGCAGAAGTCCAGCTCGCCCGCGGTCTCGAAGATCTTGCGCTGCCGCTCGGAGAGGATGCTCAACAGCCACTCGTTGGTGGTCTCGGCGGAGGTGGCCTCGACGCC
This sequence comes from uncultured Enterobacterales bacterium, assembly GCA_964556105.1. Classification (GTDB taxonomy): domain Bacteria; phylum Myxococcota_A; class UBA796; order UBA796; family CAZKWG01; genus CAZKWG01. Next base: position 3,048 of record CAZKWG010000680.1, read on the forward strand.
CTCCATGCGCACCAGGGTGCCGGCGCGGCGCACGAAGGGGGGCTCGCCGACGGTCAGGTGCAGATCGCTGTAGCCGGCGTCGCGGATGTCCGAGAGCAGGCGGTCGATGGGGCGGGCCAGCTTGCCCTTGCGCACGTCGGCGCCGGCGGTGGGATCGCTCTGCTCGGCCGCCATCCCGAGGCGCTCGCCCATGTCGCGCAGCACCTCGGTGGCGCGGGTGCGCACGTCGACGGAGGGGTCCTTCTCCTTGACCGCCTTCAAGAGCGGCACCAGGCGGGCGTCGGTGAAGTGCGAGAGGGCGGCGACGACCTCCAGGCGGACCTCCTGGCGGGGGTCGCGCAGCAGGTTGGCCAGCGGCTTGAGCGCGGTGGTCGAGCCGATCTGCGCCAGCGCGTCGATGGCCGCCCAGCGGGCCTCCTGGTCGTCAAGCGCCTTGACCAGATGGGGGACGGCCCGCTCGTCCTTGAGGCGCCCGAGGGCGTCGCAGGCGGTGATGCGCAGCCACCAGTCGGGGTCCGAGAGCAGCTTGCAGATGGGGAGCACCACCCGCGGGTCATGGAAATGTTCGACCAGGACCAGGGCGGAGGTGCGGATCTCCTCCTTCTCGTGGTCGAGCAGGCTGACGGCGGGCTTGAGGACCTCGTCGCCAAACGTCTTCAAGGTGTCCAGGATGCGGTTGCGCACCCAGCCCGCGAGCTCCAGCGAGACGCTGAGCACCTCGAGGATGACCTGAGGGGGATCGCCGGTCTTCAGCAGGATCTGCATGGAGAGGCGCCGGGTGGCGTCGTCGCCCTTGGTCAGCCAGTCCAGGATGCGCTTGCGCATGCCGATCGGATCGCGCTTGGCGGCGTCCTCGAGGTAGCGGCTGGCCACCTCGCGGCTGGTCGCGTCGCCCTGGGCGAAGCGGTCGATCATCAGCTCCTGCACCGCCGGAGCGTGGACGGTGACGAGGGACTCGAGCGCGGTGGCCGCCAGGCGCGGGTCGTCGGAGCGGGCGCTGCTCACCAGCAGGTCGAGCATGTCCTCCGGCTTGCGGTCCTTGACCAGGCGCTGCAGCGCGGTGATGCGCATCGCCGGCGGCGCCTCGCGAAGCGCGCGCTCCAGGTACTGGGTGCGAAGATCGGCCCCCAACGACAGCGCGACCTCCCAGCCGATCCGCTGCCGCTGGGTGGTCTTGTCGCCGATGAGCTCGTCGACCGTCTTCTTCATGATGTCGGACGGGATCCGCGCGAAGAGGCGGGCGACGAAGGCCTTGACCGCCTGCGACTGCGACCCCATCTGCTCGATGAGCTGCGCCACCGCGGCGGCGTCGGGCTTCTCCAGGAAGACGTCCACGCCGACCTGGCGGACGCCGGGATCCTGGTGCATCAGCAGAGGGATGGCCTCCACCGGCTTCACGCCCGCGCCGCGGAGCTGATCGAGGACCTCTTTCTTCTCCTCCTCGCTCTTCCAGGTGCTCGTGAGCGCGCGCTGGAGCCAGGTCTTTTTTCCTGCGCCGAACAGGTTCATGGGTTCTCACGGTGAGCAGAGG
>CAZKWG010000681.1:0-4571 GCA_964556105.1 uncultured Enterobacterales bacterium
GCGCACCTCGGGTCGAGCCTCGTAGCGCAGCTCCGGCCGGGAGGGCTCGGGCGGCGGCGGCGGCGCGGGCTCTGGCGCGCGCAGCATCTCCGCCTCGGCGGCGAGCGGGTCGCCGACCGGCAGATCGGTGAGCGCGCGCACGGTCTCCAGCGCGGCGGCGGCGGCTGGGTCGATGAGGGCCCCCCGCGCCATCTCCCACAGCGACTCGGCGTCCGTGGGCAGGCCACGGTCTACCGCCATCCGAAAGGCGTCGTAGCGACGGCGACGCGCGCCGTCGATGAGCGACTCGTACGCCTCCTTCAACGTGCGCTCCTGGCGCTCGAGCACGCTGACGTCGGCGGACTGACGGTTGGCGGCGCGCAGCCGCTTCACGAGCGCCGCGAGCTGGCGCTGATAGGCGGCGCGGATCTCGTCGGCCGAGGCCGCGGGATCGACGCCGAGGAGCTCATAGAATCCGGTCACCATCGTCCGACATCCTCTCCCGCCGCGAGCGCGCTGGCAAGGGCCGCCAGGACCAGTTCTTCTTCCCCGGGCAGCAGCGTGCGCGGGTCCAGGATCAGGGCGTCACGCGCGACCCGCGCCACCACGGGCGGCTGACCGGCGCGAAGGCGCGCGGCGAGGGCGTCCGGCGCCCGCCCGCGCAGGGTCAGCACGGCGGTGGGCAGGCCCTGGGCCGGCATGGCGCCGCCGCCAGAGTAGCCGACATCGTCCTCCACCCCGACTCCGGAGACGCCCGCCCGCGTCAGCGCCGCCGCCATCCGCAGGGCGATCTCGCGCACCGCCTCGCGCGATCGCGAGAGCATCGCCCGGGCGGGGATCTCGTCCGCCCGCCCCTCGCGGTAGAGCAGCAGGGTCGCCTCCAGCGCCGCCAGGGTGAGCTTCCCGACCCGCAGGGCGCGGTAGAGCGGGTGCCCGCGGAGACGGGCGATCAGCGCGGCTCTTCCGGCGATGATCCCGGCCTGCGGGCCGCCCAGCAGCTTGTCGCCGGAGAAGCAGACCAGGTCCACGCCCGCGGCGATGGCGGCGTCCGCGGGCTCGGCCTCGGCCCAGTCGAAGCCCAGCGCCACCGCGCTCAGCGGCGGCCCCAGCGCGCCGCTGCCCAGGTCCTCCACCAACGGCAGGCCGCGCGCCCGCGCCAGCGCGACGAGCTCAGCCCGATCGGCGCGCTCCGTGAACCCGAGCATACGGAAGTTCGAGGGGTGGACGCGCAGGAGCAGCGCCGTCTCCGGCCGGATGGCGGCCGCGTAGTCCGCCGCGCGCGTGCGGTTGGTCGTCCCCACCTCGGCGAGCCGCGCCCCGCCTGAGGCGATCACGTCGGGCACGCGGAAGCTGCCGCCGATCTCCACCAGCTCGCCGCGGCTGACGATGACCTCCCGCCCATGCGCCAGCGCCGTCAGCGTGAGCAGCACGGCGGCGGCGTTGTTGTTCACGACGATGGCCGCCTCGGCGCCCGTGAGCTCGCAGACGAGCGAGGCCGCGCCCTCCAGGCGCCCGCCGCGCTGGCCCGTGCCCAGATCCATCTCTGTGTTTGAATAACCCACAGCAACATCGTGTACCGCTTGCACCGCCTCCGAGGCCAGCGGCGCGCGCCCCAGGTTGGTGTGCAGCACGACGCCCGTGGCGTTGATCACCCGGCGCAGCCGGCGCGCGCGGAGCTGGCCTACCCGAAGGACGGCCTCCGCGGCGAGATCTCCGGGCGCGCTCCCGTCCGCCTGGATCCGCCTCCGCGCCTCGTCCACGACCTCGCGCGCCGCCCGCAAGGCCAGGGGCCGAGGGAGGGACGCGAGTCGGGGGTCGGCCAGCAGGGCCGCGATGCTGGGGAGGGCCTGGTAGGACATTCGGGTCTCCACCCGCCGTTAACCGATCCCGTCGCGCCGGGCCGACAACGGAGCGCGCGCGGCCCGATCGGCTTAGGAGAAGCGTATGGTCGCCCTCATCTACCTCGGCATCGCAGCGGGCTGTGGGTGGCTCGCGCTCCGGGCCTGGATGGAGCGCAGCCAGCAGGCCACCTCTGCCTTCATCACCGTCTGCCTGCAGGTGGCGCTGGCCTTCATCTTCTTCTCGCTCTACCTGAGCGGGGTCCCGCCGCTGCGGCTGGCCTATGGCGTGGTCATCTCGCTGCTGCCGTTCACGGTGCAGGGCGTGCTGGAGCGCCACTTCGGCGACGTTCACCCCACGCCGACCTACACCCGGCTGCGCGCCGTCCTCGTCCTCGCGGTGCTGCTCTTCCTCGTGGCGGAGCCGCTGATCGGCAGCGACACCCACACCAGCGGCCCGGAGATCGCCATGGCCGTGCTGGCGCTGGGGGCGTTCTCGGTGCCGCTGCGGCGGCTCTGGCGCGAACAGCGCGGCGCGTCGACGCTGGCCGGGCGCGCGCGCGCGCGCATCTTGCTGGGGCTGCTCGTCATCACGCTGCTGTTCGCGGCGGTCGAGATGGTCAGCCGCGCCTTCCCGACCGGTGACCCCGCCCACCCGAGCGGGGCGCACAACCAGGGCTGGGCGCTCCAGGGGCAGCTCCCGCCGCTCTCGGTCCTGGCCTTCTTCTGCTTCCTCTACGTGCTGCACAAGATCATCGCCGGGGCCCTGGACGTCCGCGAGATCACCGCCCGCACCGTGGCGGTCTCCGGCGCGTCGGCGGCCCTGGTCCTCGTGCAGGGCCTGACGGTGGACCTGCTCGGCAGCGCCGACTCCTTCTGGACGCACCGCGCCTTCCTGCTCTTCCTGGTCGCCTGGGGCTTCCTGTTCTTCTACGACCCGATCCAGCGCCGGCTGACCCAGAGCACCGCGGAGCTGTTCAACCGCCCCGGCTGGCGCCTGCTGGAGACCCTGCAGGAGGTCAACCGCTCGCTGGCCCGCGTGCTCTCGCTGGACGGGCTCGGACCGGCCCTGCTCGAGCCGCTGCAGGCCTCAGGCCGAGCGCCCAACGTCGCGCTCTACCTCTGGCAGCCGGAGCTGGGGCTCTATCGCTGCGTGCTGGACCGTGGGAGCGGCGAGAACGACCACCTGCGCAGCTTCGGGCCGCGCCCCTTCACCGACGGCTTCCTGCGCGGGAGCGCCGCCTATGCGCGACACGAGCTGCTGCGCGACGTGCGGCGGCTCGTGCCGGGCCACGAGGAGGCGGCCGACCGACTGCGCGTGATGGACGCGATGGGCGCCGACCTGGTGCTGCCCTTCATCTCGGGGGGCGAGGTCGTGGGATGGCTGGCGTTGACCGCCCAGGACCCCGGCGAGGGCTTCGGCCCGGACGAGATCCGCCAGCTCCGCGGCACCGTCGATCGCGTGGCGACCGTGCTGGAGAACATGGCCAGCATGGAGCAGCTCTCCGAGCAGCGCCGCCTCGCCGCGCTGGGCACCATGGCCGCCGGCCTGGCCCACGAGATCCGCAACCCGCTGGCCGGGATCAAGGGCGCCGCCCAGTACCTGCAGGGCCAGGCCCGCCCCGACGAGGTCAACGACTTCCTGGGCATCATCGTGGACGAGGTCAACCGCCTGAGCGACGTCGTCAGCCAGTTCCTCGACTATGCGCGCCCGCTCAAGGTGAACCGGGAGCCGAGCAACCTGACGGCGCTGGTGAACCACGTCCTGGAGATCGTCAAGCGCGAGGGGCTGCCGAGCGATCTGGCGCTGCGGGTGGAGGCGCCCGCGGATCTGCCCGAGATCCCGCTCGATCGCGACAAGATGAAGCAGGTCCTGCTCAACCTGGTGCAGAACGCCGTCCAAGCGGTGGGCACGCGGCCGGGCGAGGTGTCGATCTCCATCGGGACGCAGCGGGTCCGCCTCGCCGAAGGCCGCACCGAGGAGCTGCTGGCGCTGACCGTGACGGACACCGGGCGCGGGATCGCCCCGGAGGACCTGGAGAAGCTCTTCGTGCCCTTCTTCACCACCCGCCAGGGCGGCACCGGGCTCGGCCTGGCGATCAGCCAGCGCCTGGTGCAGGCCCACGGCGGCGACATCGCCGTGCGCGCCCAGCCGGGAGGCCCCACGGCGTTCACGGTCCGCCTCCCCTGCTACTCCGACGGGAGCCTGCCGCTGGTCGCCCCTCTGACCGAGCCGCGCAGCCCGTCGATCCCGCGATAGAGCCCGCCCGCCAGGACCTCGAGCTCCCAGCGCAGCGGGCCCGGCAGCGGCGACAGCGCGCGGGCGAAGGCCAGAAACGCAGCCTCGACACGACACTCTCGCGCCAGCACCTCGGAGCCCGGCGCGCCGGCCAGGATCATCTCCCGCTCTCGCGGGGTGGCGCGGGCCAGGAAGACCTCCGGCGGCAGGACCTCGACCCGATCCTGACCGAGCACATCAAAAAAGTACCGGCGCGAGCGCGGGATATGGTAGGCGGAGGTCACGGCCAGGGCGCTCCTCCAGCCGTTCGCCTCCATCAGCCGCCGCAGGCCCAGGGCCTCCTCGCGGGTGGAGCGGGTGGTCTCCTCCAGGTAGAGCGCGCGGCGCGGGACGCCGAGCTCGCCCAGGATGCGGGCGACGATGCGGCTCCCGGCCTCTTCCTGGCCTTGAAGCGGCGCCTCCAGGCTGGCGATCAGCGGGATGCCCTCCCGATGGGCGATCGCGGCGGCGGCGGC
>CAZKWG010000682.1:0-4547 GCA_964556105.1 uncultured Enterobacterales bacterium
CGCTGTGGGGGAGGGTGGGGTGGGGGGTCGTAGCCCTTCCAGCCGCGCCGCGTCCTACCCCTTCCCGATCAGAATCTCCGCCGTCGGCTCCTCGCCGGCGCTGGCCTCGCCGAGGCGCTCCTTCAGACGCCGGGCCTCGGCCTTCCAGTGCTCGGCGCGCAGCTTCTGGCGCTCCATCTCCGTGCGCATCCTCGTCTGGTCGCCGTCCTTGCGCTCGGCCTTCTGGCGCCAGCGGGTGATCTCGGCCTTCGCCTGGGTGAGGCGCTGGGCCAGCTCGTCGGGGAAGGGGACGGGCTCGCCGCCGGGCAGGACGACGCGGAGGCGGGCGCGCTCTGGGCGGAGGAAGACGCCCAGCGCCATGCTCTCCACCAGGCCGTCGCGCGGGGGCACCGGATCGCGGCGGCCACGCTCCAGGACGAAGCCGAGCAGGGCCGGCGCAGGCGGGAGGGCGTCCGGCGCGAAGAGGAAGACCTCCAGCGGCTCGTCCCCGGCTAGATTATCTAGCCAGATCGCGCGCTCCTCGTCCGAGATGTCGCCCTCGCTCCAGGCGATCAGCACCTCGGGCGCGCCACGCGGGCGCAGGCGCAGGGCGGGCAGCTGCGCGTCGCCGCGGGTGAGCCCCGCCTCCAGCGTGGGCGGGCCAAGCTCGGGCCAGGCCTCGGTCAGCCCGTGGGTGAGGCCGAGGATGCCGGGCAACGCGTCGCGAAGGGACAGCGTTCGGGGGCTCGGGCTCGGGTTGGGTTCGCGCGCCATGGGCCTCCTCTTGCATGCTCCCCCGGGACGGGGTCGCTGTAAAGCGGGAGCTCCGGGTTCTCGCGAAGCTCAGAGGAGGCCTCGTCGCCCCTCGGTAAAGGCCAGGGCTCCGGCCGCGCCCTCGAAGACGGCCGGGAGGCCGCCGGCGAATTCCGCGGCGAGGGCCTCGGGCAGGGGGAGGTCGAAGGCGGCTCGCGCGGCGCGCAGGTCGGCCAGGAGCGCCTGCTGAGGGAAGGCCGCCAGCTCACGCGCCAGCGCCTCCGCGGCGGCGCGCGCCTCGCCTCGCGGCACGACCCGGTTGACCAGGCCCATGGCGAGCGCCTCCTCCGCGCCCACCGCCCGACCGGTGAGGATGAGGTCCAGCGCGCGCGAGAGGCCGATCAATCGGGGCAGCCGCGCCGTCCCGCCGTCGATGAGCGGCACGCCCCAGCGCCGGCAGAACACCCCGAGCACGGCGTCCTCCTCGGCCACGCGCAGGTCGGCCCACAGCGCCAGCTCCAGGCCGCCCGCGACGGCGTGCCCGGCGATGGCGGCGATGACGGGCTTGGTGGTCTGGATGCGGCTCGGGCCCAGGGGCGCGTCGCCCTCGGCCTCGAGGCGGTTCGGCGTCCCGGCGGCGATCGCCTTCAAGTCGGCGCCGGCGCAGAAGCTGCCGCCCGCGCCCCAGAGCACGGCCGCGCGCAGGTCGGGATCCGCCTCGAAGCGCCGCACCGCGTCCGCCAGGGCCTGGGCCGTGGCGCGGTCGATGGCGTTCCGCGCCTGCGGCCGGTCCAGGATGATCGTGGTCACGGGAGGCCGGGACTCGAGGGCCACGCTCATGGCGTCGCTCCGGGGCTTGTGGTCGGGAATCTCTGTGAGTATAAGTGTTTAGAGAGCATCTCTCCACGGACTTCGGAGTCAGCCCTTGTCTCGTCAAGCCCTCTCCCGCGTCCTGCTGCTGCTGGGCTCTCTCGGAGGCCTGGCGCTCGCCGCCAGCGACCCGATGCGCGCGCTGCGGCCGGTGGAGGCGCAGCTCTTCGAGGTGCGCGAGGCGGCCGGTCCTCCCGCGACGACCTGCGAGGAGGCCAGGGCAGAGGCGAAGAAGATGCTCGCCGAGGCGCCGTCCAACGCCCCGCCCCCGCGACCGAAGACCGCGAGCAGCGGGCCCGTCGTCAAGCCCGACTACGCCGCCATGCCCGAGCTCGTGGTGGACGGCAAGGCCGTCAAGCGCTCGGACCTCCCCGGCGCCGCCCCCGATACGCTGCCCCTGCAGCGGCTGGAGGGCCCGCCCGAGGCGCTGGCCGCCGTCGGCCGGGTGATGAAGCAGGCCGAGGCCGGCGCGCGCACCCGCATCACGGTCTTCGGCGCCAGCCACGTCGGCGGCGACTTCTGGACCGGCCAGGTCCGGCGCGTGCTGCAGAGCCGCCACGGCGACCTCGGCCACGGCTTCATCCTGCCCGCCGCGCTCTACGAGGGCTACCGCGGCAACGACGTCAACCTCTGCCGCACCGACGACTGGTTCCCCGACTGGGCCGGCAAGACCAACGGGCGCGACGACGGCCTGCTCGGGCCGGCCGGCATGAGCGTCAGCAGCCAGAACGCGGGCAGCTTCGGCTGGATCGAGACGACGAAGACCAACCCGCACGGGCGCAAGGTCTCGCGCTTCGACGTCTACGCGCTCGGCCAGCCAGGGGGCGGCGGGCTGCGCCTCACGGTGGACGCGGCGGAGCCACGCCTGGTCTCGACCGCGTCGCCCACCCCGACCCTCCTGCGCTGGCGGCTCGAGACCGATGACGGCCCTCATCGCCTGACCCTCGCGCCCGCAGGGGACGGAGAGGTGCGGCTCTTCGGCGTCTCGGCCGAGCGCGAGGGGGAGGGCGTGATCGTGGACGCGCTCGGCGTGCGCGGGCGCACGGCGCGCTCCTGGCTGAGCTGGGATCGGACGATGGCGGCGCAGGGGCTGCTGGCCCTGGACCCGGACATGGTCGTGCTGGCCTACGGCACGAACGAGGCGGCGGACCTCAATTACACGGCGGATGAGTACCGGAAGGACCTGCGCGCGGTGCTCACCGAGCTGCGGCGCACCCTGCCCGCGGTTCCCTGCGTGCTGGTCGGGCCCTCGGACCGCGCGGTGGAGCAGAAGGCCGGGAGCTGGCGGATCTGGAGCCGCACGGCGATGATCGCCGGCGTGCAGCGGGAGACGGCGCCGGACTTCGGCTGCGCGTTCTGGGACCTGCAGCAGGCGACGGGCGGGCCGGGCTCGATGGTCGCCTGGCGCCTGCTCGAGCCGCCGCTGGCGGCGGGTGACCTCATCCACTTCAGCACGAAGGGCTACGAGCTGCTCGGCGACCGGTTCGTCGCGGCGCTGGACGCGACGCGCTGAGCGGAGGTCGGTCCTGGCGCTCGCCGGGGGCAGCGCGAGCACCGACCATCCGTTCAGTGTGCGACCCCTCTGAGCAGCGCCCCGCCGCGATCCTGGTGGGTTGCGTTCCCCACGTCCGCTCCACCTGGGGTAGCATGTGTGTACACCAGGAGGACGCCTGTCCAGGCCCAGCTCGACGGAGAGCTTGATCACCACGGAGTCGCGGTACACGCTTGGCCGCAAGCTGGGCAAGGGCGGGTTCGGGAACGTGTATCTGGCGACGCGTGAGGTGGCGCTCGCGGACCAGCGCATCACCTGGAACGTCGCGATCAAGGTGGTCCCGAACGAGGGGAGGCCGGAGCGCGCCGCCCTCGAGGCCGCGCGGCTCGCCGCGGCGCACTGCCCCCCGATCGTGCCCCTGCTGGACGCCTTCGTCTGGAAAGACCACACCTGGCTGGTCATGGAGTACGTCGAAGGGAGGGATCTCGGCCGGCTGCTCGCGGAGCTCGGGCGCAAGCAGGAGCGCCTCGACGATCAGGTCCTCCTTCGTGTGGGGCTGGAGATCGCGCAGGCGCTGCGCTGGGCTCACCGCGCCGATCTGGGGCGTCCCGCCGTGCTTCACGCGGACATCAAGCCCTCGAACATCCTGATCGGCGTGGATGGCAGCGTGCGCCTCGCCGACCTCTGCCTGGGCGCGTTGATGGAGCGGCACAGCGCCCAGGCCGCCAGCGCGCGCGGGACGCCCGGCTACATCGCGCCCGAGCTGGCAGCGCGCGGCGACTTCTCCGGCGGGCTCAGCGATGTCTACGCGCTGGGGGTCGTGCTCTGGGAGATGGCCAGCGGGATTCAGCCGCCGGAGCGCGGCGGCGTGCTGGACGATGTGCGCCTGGTCGCGCGCTGGCGCGAGAGCCGCCCGAAGCCGAGCCGGCTGGACCCGCTGATCCTGAAGATGGTCGCGTCCCGGCCGAACCTGAGGCCGAGCGCGGCGGAGTGTGTGGAGGAGCTCAAGCGGCTGGCGACCGAGAAGGACGGGGGACGCGAGATCCGCCTGGACGTCTCGGCGCTCCTCGCCCAGCAGGTGCGCGCGCTGATCGAGCCGGACGAGGAGCAGGTGACCCTGTCCGCGCAGCCCTGGTCGCCCCCGCCCGCCGCGGCGACGCGCCCTTCGCCCTCGTACCCGCCTGCGCCCGCGCCCGCGCTCGCGCCGCCGCCCTCACCCGCGCCGTCGCTCCCGCCCGCGCCGTCGCTCCTGCCCGCGCCCTCCGAGCCCACGCCGCGGCACCGGACCCCGGTGAGTCGCGGTCGCGCCTGGGTCTTCCTCGCCGGCGTGACCCTGCTGCTCGGCGTGCTCCTCTGGGGCTTGATCTCGACCACGCGCGAGCTCGATCAGGCCCACAAGACCGCCTCGTCGGCGGACGAGAGGGTTCGCGCCGCGAAGGCCGAGGCCGACAGC
>CAZKWG010000683.1:0-4538 GCA_964556105.1 uncultured Enterobacterales bacterium
CGTCGCGCGCGTCGGCCCCCGGCGCGCCCTCCCGCTGCTCGCCTTCGCCCAGCCGGTCGGCGCCGAGCAGGCGCGGGCCCTCGGGCTGGTGGATCGTGTGGTCCCGAGCGGCCAGTCCCTGGACGTCGCCCGCGCCTGGCTGCGCGAGCTCGACGCCATCCCCCTCGACGCGCTGCGCGCCGCCGTGCAGATCGGCCGCGGGGTGGAGCCTGCGATGGAGGCGTCCCTGTTCGGGGCGCTCTGGGGAGGGCCCGCCCATCGCGCCGCCCTGGAGCGTGTCCGGCGAGGGCGCGGTTGATCGTCCTGCTGCTGCTGGGGGCCTGCAAGAAGCCGGTCCCGCCCCCGCCGCTCGAGGACATCGTGCTGCCTCCCCCCGCGATCGTCCTGTCTGGTCAGGTCGTGGACGGCGTGTTCGTCGATGACGCCTTCCCCCTTCAGGTGCCGCTGCCCGAGGGCTGGTACGCGACGCCGGGACGCGCCGACACGCCGCTGCGACTCCGCGCCATCCACGACGAGACCGGCGCCCGCGTGGAGATCCTGGCGCTCCCGGCGGGCGTCGCGGAGCCGCTCTCTCGCGCCGGCTGCGAGTGGGACTTCCTGGACACGGGCCGCTACCGCAGCCTGGCCGGCGCCGACGAGGTGACCGTCGCCACCTGTGTCCCAGATCAGCCGGGAGACGCCCACGTCTTCGCCGTGCTGGTGCCGCGGGCCGAGCTCACCTGGTCGCTGGAGATCGCGCCCCGCGTGGATGACCTGATCGCCGGAAAGGCGGCGGGCGAGGCCCTGCTACGGGGGGTCCGCTTCGAGCGCGCCACCCCCGCCTTCGACGGCCTTTAGCGCCGACGCCGCAGGGCCGCGAGCGCGAGCGGGATGGCCAGCAGGGCCCAGCGTTCGGCCGAGCGCCCACCGGCAGCGCAGCCACCCTCGCAGCCCGAGCTGCTCGTCCCGCCGCCCGTGTCCGTCCCCCCGCAGCCCAGGCTGGTGTCGCCCGTTCCGTAGGAGACCTCGCCGATCCAGGCGTAGAGGCCGAGCCAGTCCGCGCTCGGTCCGGTCGCTGCGGTCTGCAGATCCGAGACGCCCAGGGTCCCGAAGGCCGGCAGCGCGAAGCTCAGGTCCGAGATGAGCGCGCCCAGCGCCGTAGACGCGATGGAGCCCAGCGCCCCCGCGCACTGGTCGGCGATGGCGTCATTGGCCTCCGGCACGAACTCGTTGGCGTAGACCGAGCAGTCCATGCTCTCGGTCCCGAGGTCCACCCCGATGCCCAGCTCGCCCGTCGCCCCGTCCAGGTTCAGGTCTACGCCCGCCTCCACCCCGAGGTCCAGCGCCAGCACCTGCGCCTGGCGGCCGTCCAGCTCGGCGTAGATCTCCAGGCCCAGCCCCTGGACGTCGATGTTGACGTCGTTGTCGCCGTCCAGCGCCAGCGTCGGCGCCGCGCGCGGCCGGGTCTGGATGCCGACGGGCATGCTCTCGGGGAACAGCGAATCGAAGGCGTCGCCCGCCAGAAGGCTGAGCACCGTGCCCGTGTCCAGCGGGATGCCCAGCTCATCGCCGAGCGTGTAGCAGAGCAGGCCGCCGCGCCACAGGCCGTAGAGCCCCTGGTTGGCGAAGTCATCGGAGACGACGGCGGCGGCGTGGTAGCCGTCCGAGATGCCGTCCGGGACGTCGCCGACGCCTGGCGCGTCCGAGGGGGTCGAGAGCGAGCCGCCCGGGTCAAACTCGGCGATGCAGGCCGCGGCCTCGCTCGTGGACAGCCCGCCGTTGAGCGCCAGCCGCACGCCGCTCGGCTCGATGATCACGTCCGAGGGGTACAGCTCGACGTGCAGGGCCACCCCGTTGAGGTCGAGATCCTGCTCGATCATCAGCGAGCCGAAGGCCTCCTCGATGGTCGTCTCCAGGGTGGGGCCGAGGTCGCTGATGGCCGCGGTCAGCTCGCCGTCCACCAGGTCCACCACCCAGCCGTAGAGGTCGAGCCCGAACCAGCCCAGGATCTCCTTCAGCGTCTCGATGGCGCAGTCCCCGAGATCGATGTCGGACTCCGTGTCCAGGTCGTACTCCACCTCGAGCGCGCCGACGGTGGCGTCGAGCGTCGGGTTCCCGTCCGAGCCGGTCACGACGTCCAGCGCCAGCGTCGTGTGAATCGTGACGGGGAAGGCCGCGACGTACCCGTTGCAGGTGCCGCCGATGCAGGCCAGCTCGAGGTACAGGTCGAAGGTGTCCGTCGGGTCGTTGACCTGCACGTTGAGCGTGATCGCCACGTCCAGGTAGCCGTCCATCGGCGTGATCACGGTGTCGACGAGCTCGATGGAGACCCAGGCCCCCGAGAGCGAGAACGCGTAGTTGAAGCACCACGTCCCGCCCTCGTCGGAGACGTCGTCGATCTCCAGGCTCGTCGGGATCAGGCCCGCGGCGACATCGGCGATGGCCTCGAAGCCCTCCGGCGGGATGTCCACGAGGACGGCGTTCTCGATGACCGCGCCGGGAGCGTGGGTCTCGGCGAAGGACGGGGCCGAGAGGGCCAGGAGGAGGAGATGGGGGGACATGGGACTCCCAGGATACGATTCTCCAGATGATATCCAATCGAAGCGGGCTCTGTCACGAAGGATTCCGTGCCCGATCGGCGCCGGCGCCGCGCACAGCGAGCGGCCAGAGGCGATCAGGGGCCAGCTGATCGACGTGAATGAAGGCGCATCCGGCGGCGGCCGCGGCGCGCCCGTCCGTGTCCCAGCGATCGCCGATGTGCGTCAGCGCGCTCACGGGTACGCCGAGCTGGGCGGCGGCGGTCCAGAGCCCGTCCGGGAGAGGCTTGTAGGCGCCGAGCGCGCTGCAGTCGATGACGGCGCTCCAGCCCCCGAGCCCCATGGCCTCGAGCTTGCTCAGGGCCGCGTGGTCGCTCACCACGGCCCGCGGCACGCCCGCCTCGTCGCAGGCCGCGATCAGCGCGCGGACGGCGTCGGGGGGCGCCGCCCCGCCGAAGAGCCGCGGCCACGCCTGGTCGATGGCCTCCTCGAGCGCTCGTCGCACGACGGCCCGCTCCTCGCCGCTCCGCGTCACGACCTCGTCCTCGAGCGCGCGCGCGCCGTCGGGGAATCGTCGCCCGCGAAGGGCCTGAACCGCGGGCGCGTAGGCTCCCAGCACCCGCGGCCAGCGCAGCAGGTGCCGCCACAGCCCGACGCGCCGCCAGCGCACCTCCGCCAGGGTGCCGTCGAGATCAAAGGTCACCGCTCGCATTTGACACCCTCTGAGGCACGCGCTAATTGGCCTCCACGGCGCGCGCACGCCTGTCTCGTGTTTCTGCACGCGACATGAGGTCGCCTGACATCCTGTTCGAAGATCGAAGAGCTTGTTAGGTAGCCTGAGTGTGCTCCGCCTCACACATCGCGAGTCTCGGCCAGGTAGCTCAGTCGGTAGAGCAGGGGACTGAAAATCCCCGTGTCGGCGGTTCGATCCCGTCCCTGGCCACTCGCTGGATGCGTCTCGGCGCCGCGGCTCTGCTCGTGCTCCTGGCCAGCGGCTGCCAGACGGATCACTGCGAGCAGCTCTGCGACGTGATGCGCACGCGGATGAACCAGTGCCTCGGCTCCTGGCCGGTGGACTGGGAGGAGCTCGACGCGCGCGGCGCGACCCGCTTCGAGTCGCAGTGCTCGAACCGCTGGGCGGTGGTCCGCGCGGACCTCGAGCCGCGCGAGCTGACCGACGCGCTCGACCAGTGCGAGGAGACCATCGACGCGCTCGCCGAGCTGAGCGTGGAGACCGGCGACGTCCTCTGCGATGACCTGCGCGCGCTCTACGTGGACTGAGACACGGGGCGAGGGGGGGCCCGGGGCGAGGGGGAGCGCGCGGCGCCCTACTCGTAGACCACGTCCTTGACCTCGACGTTGAGGCGCTGGATGCGGTAATTCAGGTTGGAGCGCGAGATGCCCAGCCTGCGCGCCGCGCGGGCCTGGATGCCCTTCTCCTTGCGGAGCGCGTCCACGATGAGGCGCCGCTCGACCTCCTCCAGCATGTCCTGGAGGGTGCGTCCGGCGGGGACCTCGTCGGGGAGCTCGGTCGCGGCCTCCTCGACGGGGCGCGCCGGCTCCTCGTCGGAGAGGGGCACCTGCGTCAGCTCCTCGCCCCCGGACAGGAGGACGCCTCGCTCGATGACGTGCTCCAGCTCGCGCACGTTGCCCGGCCAGGCGTGGGCCAGCAGGCGCGACATGCCCTCCGGGCTCACCCGCGTCACGGCCTTCTGATAGCGTTCGCCGAACTTTCTGAGGAAGTGTTCCACGAGGAGCGGGATGTCGTCACGGCGGTCGCGCAGCGGCGGGACGTCGATCTGAAACACGTTGAGGCGGTAGAAGAGGTCCTCGCGAAAGCGGCCCGCGCGAACCTCTTTCCGGAGATCGCGATTGGTCGCGGCGACCACGCGCACGTCCACCTTGATGGTCTCGGTGCCGCCGACCCGCTGGATCTCGCTGCTCTCCAGCACGCGCAGCAGCTTGACCTGCACGGCATGCGGGATCTCGCCGATCTCGTCGAGCAGGAGGGTCCCGCCCTGC
>CAZKWG010000684.1:0-4532 GCA_964556105.1 uncultured Enterobacterales bacterium
GAGGAAGCCTGCTCTGGGCGCGCTCCAGATCGCGGGGGGGGGTGAGCCGCCCCCTCCGGTACTTTGTGTTCTTGCACGCGGACGTCATCCTGAGGGACGGAACGCTTGAACGGGACGTGGGGCTCCTGGGGCCCGCCGCGCTGCGGCTGGCGCGAGGGGTGCCGGAGGCGCGAGAGATCCTGCGTCAGTCTCTCACAAAATCCTTTGATCGGGCGCTGGCCGGGCTGGAGGAGCCGCCAGACTTCCGGGTGGAGGCTGATCCTGGGCGGGCAGCCCTCGCGGCCCTCTGCGCGGCGGAGCGGTGCCTGGAGGGGGGCAAGGCGGTGGACCTCGGGGCGCTGCGCGCGCTCGAGGATCGGCTGCGCGGCGCCGGAGATCAGGTGCTGGTCGCGCAGGCGCGCGTGCTGGTGGACCCCGATCGTGAGCGGGAGGCGCGCCGCGCCCTGGCCTCCCAGGACCTCCCCTACGTGATGCCGGGCGTGATTCATCCACTCCAGGTGGAGATCCTCGCCGCGGGTGACCGGGTCCTGCCCGCCCTGCACGTCGATCATGTCCGCAAGCTCACCGTGCTGGTGGCGGAGATCCTCCCTCTGGACGCGCGCGCCGTGGGCCTGTGGTTCTGGCCGGTGCTGCGCGCGCTGGCGCCCGAGCGACTCCGGGCGCCGCTCTCGAAGCTGCCCTCCGCCCGCAGGCTGCCCCCGGGAGGTCGAGGGCTGGCGGCGGCGTACCTCTCTCGCCTGGGTGGCGACGTCGAGGCCGCCCTCGTCGAGGCGGGGCCGGCGGATCGCCTCCTCGCCGCGCTCGCCGTGCTGGGCGATCGCTCCGATCCGCCATAACAGAGCGTGGCGCGGGTGCACGCCGCGTGATCCGACGAAGGAGCCCTTCGCATGTACCACGACTTCCTGATCCTCGGGGGCGCGGGCCTGGTCGGCCTGCAGGTCTGCCGCCACATCGTCGAGCGCCTGGATCCGCGTCGGATCGTGGTCGCCAGCCTCAAAGAGTCGGAGGCCCAGGAGGCCTGCCGCGCCCTGGAGGCCGAATTCGGCGATCGCCCGGCCTTCGTGCCCGCCTGGGGCAACCTCTTCGTGCCGAGCGATCTGGCCGACACGCCGCGCGACCGCATCCTCGCCGATCCGGCCCTGCGCGCGCGCCTGCTGGCCTCTCTCTATGACGACTTCGAGGCGGCGTACGGGGAGAACCACCTGGTCCGCCTCATCCGGCTGCACCGGCCGGACGTCATCGTCGACTGCGTGAACACGGCGACGGGGCTCTCCTACCAGGACGTCTTCGACGGCTCGGCGAAGGTGCGGAGCTGGCTGGGCGCGAAGGGCTTCGACGAGCGGGGCGTGGCCGATCTCGAGGCCTTTCTGCTGACGCAGTCGGTGCCGCAGATCATCCGGCACGTCCGCTTCGTGCACCGCTCCACCACCGAGTACCAGACCAGGGTGTATCTGAAGGTCGGGACGACGGGTACGGGTGGAATGGGGCTGAACATCCCCTACACCCACAGCGAGGACAAGCCGAGCCACAAGCTGCTGGCCAAGACCGAGGCCGCCTTCGGGCACACCGGGCTGCTCTGTCTGCTGGCCCGGACCCCCGGCGCGCCCATCGTCAAGGAGGTCAAGCCCGCGGCGATGATCGGCTATCGCGCCGTCCAGGTCAAAGAGGTGACGGACAAGCACGGCAACGCGGATCTCTACGAGCCGCGGGAGGTCGCGCTGGAGGGCTCGCTCGAGCTGGCGGAGCCCACCAGCACCTACGCCAACACCGGTCGCCTGCGCGTGCCGGTCGTGGACACCGGCGAGAACGGCGTGTTCACCCGCGGCGAGTTCGCGGCGATCACGGCGCTCGGGCAGATGGAGTACATCACGCCCGAGGAGATCGCCCACGTCGTCGTCATGGAGATCATCGGGGCCAACTCCGGCAAGGACGTGATCTCGGCGCTGGACGCGAGCGTGCTGCAGCCCACCTACAAGGCGGGCCTGGTGCGCAACGTGGCGCTGAACGACCTGGAGCTGGCCGAGCAGGAGTGCCGCATCCCCAGCGTCGCCCTTGGTCGTCTGGGCCCGCCCGAGCTGTCCAAGCTCCTCTTCGAGGCGCAGCTGTGGAAGAGCGTGTTCGGCGGGATGGCCGCCATCGTCGCCGACCCGCGCTCGCCGGAGGCCCTCTCGCAGGCGCTCGCGGAGGCGCTCGTCAGCTCGGGCGTGCGGACCATGGGCCCCTCCGTCGGCATCCCCGTGCTGCTCCCCGACGGCCGCACCCTGCTGCGCGGCCCGCGCATCAACGTCCCCGAGGTGCGCGGCTACGAGAGCCGCGTCTCCCTCGAGGACCCGACGCGCATCGACGCCTGGGCCCGGAAGGGCTGGGTAGACCTTCGTCCGGAGAACATCGCCACCTGGCGCGCCCGCTTCCGCCGCATGCACTCGAGCCGCGCCACCTTGCGGGACGCCGGCTCCGCCGCGGCGACGATCGAGGCCTACATGGGCGATCGCTTCGAGATCGGCGAGGTCGTGGCCTGGATCTTCAACAACGAGATGAAGGGCTACCGGATGAAGTGAGCTTCTCCGGAGCCCTCCCTCGCGCTCAGCTCAGGCCGCGCGCGAAGTCGATGCGGTCCAGCCACTCGGGGCGGTCGATCAGCGGGTTGCGGTTGCCCTGGAGGCGCTGGATCTCCACGTTGCGGTGGCGCTCGTGCTCGTCGGGCCCGTGCGCGCGCGCCCAGGAGACGAGGGTGTCGATGTCGGCGGCGCGGATGGCGCGGATCTGGCCCGGGTAGCGCAGGAGGAAGTAGAGCGTGGCCCGCGCGACCTTGGCCTTGCCGCGGTAGGGCTCGAAGCGCCCGCCCTCCGAGCAGCCGCAGCCGCGCTTGATGGCCTCCTCGTACTGCGGAAAGTCCACGTAGGCGTAGTTGCTGCGGAAGCTGTTGCAGGTGGACTCGCAGGCGAAGAGGTGGTGCAGGTCGCCGCGCATCGGCTCGCGCTTGCTGAACCAGCTCTGGGGCACCACGTGCTCACAGTTGTAGGGCAGCTCGCGCTCCAGCCGCTCGTCTACGCTCTCCAGGCCAGGGTTGAAGCCCTCTTCGCGCGACCACTCCTCGAGCCGCCTCAAGCGCAGCTTGCGGATCGCCTCGTCCATGTCGAGGAGCTGCACCTCGGTGTAGCTCTCTCCCGAGTACACGCTGCGGATCAGCCCGTCGGGGTGTTTGTCTACGCGCGGGTAGACATAGGTGCTGGGGCTGTAGTTCCGGGGGCTGGTGTGCGTGCGGCGCAGCAGCTCGGAGAGGGCGTCGAAGCGGGCGGACTCGCTGAGCGAGTCGCCGATGCCGGCGTAGTAGGCCTCGCGGGCCGCCCCGTCGGCGGCGGCGTCATAGTAGCTGGACGAGACGGGCGGGCTGTTCGTGTTGTTCGTGTTGTTCGTGCCGCTCGTGCCGCTCGTGCCGCTCGTGCCGCTCGTGCCGCTCGTGCCGCTCGTGCCGGCTGAGGCGTCGCCCCAGCGCATCACGTCGGTCCAGCTCCGGGGACGATCCCCCCACAGGGCGCGCTGCGCGGCGGGCAGCCCGGCTCCCTCCAGGCGGGCGACGACGCGGCGGATGTGGATGCCCTCGTTGGCGACCCACTCGATGGGCGGCTCGCCCGGTCCGCCGGTGGTGGGCGCGCCGTTGGCGTCGACCATGTTCCCGTTGACGTCCCTGCGCGGCACGCCCGAGTGGTGCAGGGCGACGACCGCCCAGTCGTCGTTGAACACCGGGCTGCCCGAGCTGCCCGGCTCCGTGTCCGTCCCGTAGTGCACGAAATTGTCGTCCGGCAGGTCGATGATGTTGCTGGAGCGGTGCCCCACGGCCTTCACGTCGCCCTGTGGGTGCTGCACGATGTTGACGGTGATGTGCAGGACCGGCCCCTCGCCCAGCAGCAGCGGCGCAGGGAGCGAGGCGTCCGCGGCCAGGGCGACCACGGTGAAGTCGAGATCGGGGTCGGTGAAGTAGAAGCTGTCCGGGTCCAGGGCGACCCGCCGCGCGGTGGGGAAGCCGCCGGACTCGGGCACCTCGAAGTCCAGCTCGGCCACGCTCCCGCGGGCGGCGCCCTTGCTGGGCAGGACGTGGTTGTTGGTGCAGAGCAGGCGGCGCGCGATCAGCCAGCCCGTGCCCATGCTCCCGTCGTTGACGAGCACGCGGAGCACGGACCGGGCGGCGCGCTGCCCGCGGTAGAGGTAGCGGGCGGGGACCATGTCGTTGGCGCCGAGGATGCGCTCCAGCACCTCGCGGTCGAGCTGGCCTGCGGACTCGAGCCGCCCGCCTCCTGGCGCGCTGAGGCCCTCGAGCGCGTCCTGTACGTTCTTCAGGTGCCCGTTCGCGGCGAGGCGTCGGGTGGCCTCCTGCGTATCGCCCAGGGCGATCAGCCGGGTGATCGTCGCGCGATCCTCGGCCTGCGCGAGGCGCGCCGCGGTGCGTCCCTCGAAGCGTGTCGCGGCGGAGGGGTCCAAATATGGGGTGGGTTGGGGCATGGCAACGCTCCTCTCGTCATGGTCTCGTCAGG
>CAZKWG010000685.1:0-2327 GCA_964556105.1 uncultured Enterobacterales bacterium
GACGACCTTGGTGCGCCCTGGGTTCTTCGAGAATCCCGACCGGCGGCAGCCCACCAGCGGCGCGGCGCCGGCGAGACCCAGCGCGCCGATCCCGCCGATCACGGAGCGCCGAGAGGGGGCCGCTCTCTGCGCCAGGATCTCGTCCACAGGCACGCCTGCGCGACCCGCCACCTTGGCGGCGGCGAGCAACGTACGCACCTGTCGGAAGAGGGAGCGCTGTGACATGGGATGTGATTATGGTAGCCGACGACGTTCCACCGCGCCAGGGACGGTTCCCGGAACTTGAACCGGCGTTTCACAGGACACGGCAGGCGTCTGTACGGCTGTCCAGAAGCGGGACGCCCGAAAACTCTCGCGCTCTGCCAAGGACCCACACTCCAACCCAACGTTTCCGGTCAGGGCCCGGCCGGCGCCCCACCCTTTCGTGGATCAGAGGCGCCCAGCGCCTCCCCCGGGCGCCCGCGCACGACCTGCACGGCGGAGAAGAAGGACAGCGCCCGGAGCGTGTGTCCCCGCGCCTCCAAGGCCCGCGCGGTGTCTCTCGAGATGCCATCATCCACAAAGAGCAGCTCGGGCTTCCACTGGTGGTGGTGGATTCGTGGCGCCGCGACCGCTTCGGCAGGATCCATCCGGAATTCCACCATGTTCACGATCACCTGAACCACAGAGCTGATGATGAAGGGGCCGCCGCTGGCGCCGATCACGACGCGCTCCCCGTCCGGAGAGATCAGCACGGTGGGCGACATGCTGGACAGCGGGCGCGCCCCCGGAGACACGGCGTTCGCGGCGCCCCCCTGGAGGCCGAAGGCGTTCGGCTCCCCAGGGCGGGCGGCGAAGTCGTCCATCTCGTTGTTCAGCAGCACGCCCGAGCGGGCGCCGAAGACCTCGCTGCCGAAGGAGGTGTTGATCGTGGTCGTGAGCGCTACGGCGCGGCCCTCGGCGTCGAGCACGCTGATGTGCTGGGTGCCGGCGTCGTCCGGCAGCGGCGCGGCGGTGCCGTAGCGCTCGGGCGGGAAGGTGCGGCCGGGGACGATCGCGCGGCGGATCTCCAGGATGCGCTCCGGGCTCAGCAGCAGCGAGAGCGGCACGTTGACGCGGTCCGGGTCGCCCATCAGGCGAGCGCGGTCGGCGTAGGCGTGCTTGAAGGCCTCGGCGTAGAGGTGCAGGGTGTCGGCGCTGTTGTGCCCGAGGGCGACGAGATCGAAGCCCTCCAGCACGCCCAGCACCTGCAGCAGCACCGCGCCGCCCGAGGAGGGAGGCGGCATGGACACGATCTTCCAGCCCTTGTAGGCGCCCAGCACGGGTTCGCGATCCTTCGGCGTGTAGGCCACCCGATCCGCCTCGGTCCGCGGGCCGCCCCGGGCCTGGACCGAAGCCACCCGATCGCGGCCGATGGCGCCATGACAGGCCGCGACCCCGCTCCGGCCATAGGCGCGCAGCGTCTCCGCCAGCTTGAGCCGCCGCACCCGCTCACCGCGCGCGGGGACCGGCGCGCCGAACAGGCCCATCGAGACGTCGGTCCCGCGCTCCTTGAGCTCGCCCAGGCTCTCCGCCAGGTGCGCGCCCACCGGGAAGCCCTCGGCGGCCAGACGCACCGCCGGCTCCACCACCACCTTGAGCGGGAGGCGCCCCCAACGTTTGACCAGCGCCTCCAGACCAGCGGGCTCCCCCGGCACGGCGACGGCCATCCCTCCCTTGGTGCTGGCCTTGGGGTTGCTCGCCTTCATGAACATGTCCTGGGTCGCCGCGGCGGGGGCGACCTCGCGGAAGTCCAGGATGTTTGTCGTGCCGTCCGGCGCCACGATGAGGGCGAAGCCGCCGCCGCCGATCCCGCTGGCCGAGGGCTGCACCACGCCAGCCGCCAGCGCCGTCGCCACCGCCGCGTCCACCGCGTTGCCGCCGCGACGGAGCATCTCTGCGCCCGCCTGGCTGGCCAGCAGGTGATCGGAGGCCACGAGGCCACGCCTGCCCAGCTCGGGCGGCGGCGCCGCGGCGCGCAGCGCTGCGCCGAAGATCAGGGCGAGCGGGAGGACCAGGAGCGCGAGGAGGTTCTGCTTTCGCATCTCCTGGCATTAGCCGGTGCGCCTCAGACCGGCTGCAACCAGCGATCGATCAGCTGCACGTAGATCGCGGCCAGCACCACCGCGAGCACCCAGCGTCGAAAGCCCTCGCGCACCGCGCCGGCGATCACCAGCGGCCCCAGCCCGCCGACGCCGATCCCCACCGCCAGCGCGACCGCCAGCCCAGGGACGCGCAGATCCAGCGCCCGGTCCACGACCGCCGCCGCGCTCAGCCCCGCCGCCGGGCCGTCGATGAAGAGCGAGATC
>CAZKWG010000685.1:2337-4513 GCA_964556105.1 uncultured Enterobacterales bacterium
ACCAGAGGCAGCCGCACCGCCGGTACAGAAAAAGCTGGCGAGCATGATGAGTCCTCCGCCGAGCGGGAGGTAGCCCCAGTCCGAGGCCATCCACTCCAGGGAGTCCGCGAGCAGCTCCCAGAGGCCGGAGATCGCCCCGACCAGCGCGAGGATCACGCCCGAGACCACCCAGACCACCTCGCGCCAGGCCCCCACGCTCTCGCGGCCCTCGCGCAGGCTGCACACGAAGAGGGCCGCCGCGCCCAGAGCCAGGCCCACGGGCGTGAGCGAGGGCGCGAAGCTGGGCATGAACGCCGTGATGACAGCCACCAGCAGGCCGATGACGGTGACCAGACGGCTCCCGCCCGGCTCCGGCGCCTCCTTCGGCCAGGCGAGCCCCAGGAGCAGACCCGAGACCGGCAGCAGCCAGAGCGGCGAGAGCCGGTCGCCCAGCGCCAACAGGGCCGGATCACCCGCGCGCCCCACCAGCCCGCCCGCCGCCGCCGCCATCGCCAGCCGCGCCGCCTGTCCACGATCCTTCGCCGGCGCCGCCACCAGCGCCGCCCCGGCGATCTCCCCGAAGAGCGCCCCCGCGAGCCAGGCCACCACCACAGGCGGCCCCGGCAGCCAGGGTCGAGGCGCCCGGCGCGCGGCCAGCGCGAAGAGCGCCCAGGCGACCAGCGAGGCGCTCTCGACCGAGAGGCCCGTCCAGACCGGCAGCCAGGCCAGGTCGCGCACGATGAGGAAGCCCAGACCCAGGCCCGCTCCCAGCGCGCCCAGGGCCAGGACCAGCGCCAGCGGCCGCCAGCGCAGCGAGGGCGTGATCAGCAGCAGCGCGCCCAGCAAGGACGCGATCACGATGGCGTCCCGGTACAGCTCGGTCACGCGCCGCTCCCCCGGCGGTCCGCCCGATCCTCGACCGGGTTCGTGAGCGCGCCGATACCTTCGACCTCGATCTCCACCACGTCGCCTGCCACCAGGGGGCCGACGCCGGACGGGGTACCCGTGGCGATCACGTCGCCGGGGAGCAGGGTCATCACGCTGGAGATGAAGGCCAGCAGCGCCGGCACGTCAAAGACCATGTCCGAGGTGCGGCCGTCCTGGCGGAGCTGCCCGCCCACCCGGGCGCGCACGGCGAGGTCCGACGGGTCGAGCCCGGTCACGACGCAGGGTCCGATCGGGCAGAAGCTGTCGAAGCCCTTGGCCCGCGCGAACACGCCGTCCGCGCGCTGAAAGTCGCGCGCCGTGACGTCGTTCAGGCAGGTGTAGCCCAGCACGCCGCGCATCGCCTCGGCGGGCGTCGCGCAGGAGAGGGCGCGGCCGATCACCACGCCCAGCTCCGCCTCGTGATCCACCCGCTCGGTGCCCGGCGGCACGTGGATGGGATCACCCGGGCCGATCACCGAGGTGGAGGGCTTCAGGAAGATCTTCGGCACCGCGGGCACGGGCTTGCCCATCTCGAGCGCGTGCGCCCGGTAGTTGGAGCCGACCCCCACCACCTTCGAGGGCAGCACGGGGGCGAGCAGCCTCAGCCGGGCGAGGTCGAGCGCGGGGCCGTCGGCGCGCGTCTCGGCGAAGAGATCTCCCACCAGGGGTTGTACCCGGTCGCCCTCGAGCAGGCCCAGGCGCAGCCTCCCCTTCTCGTCCAGAAAGCGGACCAGACGCCGCGCTTCGGTCACGGGGCCTCCACCAGGCGGGCGCCGAGCTCCTGGAAGCACTCGATGGGGTCGGCGTGGAAGAGCAGCAGCCCGCGCCAGACCCAGCGCTGCCACTGATAGTCGTCGATGGTGCCCTGGCTGACGGCCAGATGGCAGCGGGGGAGCTCGCCCCCGTAGCAGACGGTCAGATCCTCCCAGAGCTGCTCGAACTCCTCCTCGTCCGGGCGGTAGCCGACGAAGAAGAGCACGTTGCGCCGGATGAGGTTGCGGATCTGGTTCTTGAACTCCGCGCTGAACGTGCGCTTCGCCCGGTCGGCGTCCGTCACCACCATGCTGGCGGGATCGGAGAGGCGCCCGCGCAGCCGGTAGAGCACGCGACGGGCGGGGTCGGGCTCCGGGACCTCGTCCCCCCAGCCGAGCCGGCTGACCTCGCGGCCCTGCGCCGCCTGCTCGAGCAGCTCATCCCAGCAGGTCGTGAAGACCAGGGGGAAACGTTCGAAGGCGTAGAGGTGCGCCGGGCCGGGGCTGAGGCCCACGGC
>CAZKWG010000686.1:0-4500 GCA_964556105.1 uncultured Enterobacterales bacterium
CGCGGCTCGGCTACACCGCGATGCAGCAGGCCGCCATCAGCGCCTACCTGGAGACGCACGAGACCATCGAGGGCGCGCCCTTCCTGCGGCACGAGCACCTCGCCGTCTTCGACTGCGCCTTCAAGCCGCGCAACGGAAAGCGCTCCATCGCCCCCATGGGCCACGTCTCGATGATGGCGGCGGCGCAGCCCTTCCTCTCGGGCGCGATCTCCAAGACCGTGAACGTCCCCTCGACCGCCACCGTCGAGGACATCTCCGGCCTCTACCTGACGGCGTGGAAGATGGGGCTGAAGGCCATCGCGGTCTACCGCGACGGCTGCAAGCGCACCCAGCCGCTGAACACGGGCCGGGATCAGCCGGCGGCCGCCCCGGTGACGGAGAAGGTCATCGAGTACCGCCCCGTCCGGCGCAAGCTGCCCGACGAGCGTCGCGCGCTGACCCACAAGTTCTCCGTGGCCGGCCACGACGGCTACATCACGGTCGGCATGTACGAGGACGGCAGCCCCGGCGAGATCTTCCTGGTCATGGCCAAGGAGGGCTCGGTGGTCAGCGGCCTGATGGACGCCTTCGCCACCTGCGTCAGTCTGGCCTTGCAGTACGGCGTGCCGCTTCAGGCGCTCTGTGACAAGTTCGCCCACATGCGCTTCGAGCCCTCGGGCTTCACGGGCAACCCCGAGATCCCCATCGCCAAGAGCATGATGGACTACATCTTCCGCTGGCTCGACCTGCGCTTCGGGAGCGGCGCGTCCCGCCACGAGCCGGACGAGGAGGAGACCTACGAGAAGCCGCGCCCGGTCCAGGCCCCGGCCCGCGCGGTCTCCAGCGACGCCCGCTCGCTGGAGCGCACCGTCTTCACCTCGCAGGCCGACGCGCCCCCTTGCCACGTCTGCAGCTCGATCATGGTTCGGAACGGCTCCTGCTACAAGTGCCTCAACTGTGGCGTAACGAGCGGCTGCTCCTGATCCATCCGAGAGGGCCGTCGGCGCCCTCTCAACCGCCTCTCCCAACTCCCTGCCCGGGGGCCTCACGCGAGTGAGGTGCCCCGGGTCCTTTCTTTTTCAGGCCAGGGTCAGCGCGCGGACCCTGGCCGGATCGACCCGGCGGTCGAGCTGAGCGCCGCCGTGCAGGAAGGTGCCGACGATGGCCCCCTGCGCGTGAGCCCGCACCTCGGCGAGCGTCTCGGGGGTGACGCCGCTGCCTACCCAGACGGGGACGCCGGGGGCCGCCTCTCGCGCCCGCCGCACCTCGTCCAGGCTGGCGCGGGCGCCCGTCGCGGATCCGGTCACGATCAGGCCGTCCGCGCCTCCGCGCAGGGCCGTGTCGGCCGCCAGACGCCCCAGATCCTGCTCTCCTGCTGGCTGACCGTGCTTGACGGCGACGTCGGCGAGGATGCGCACCCTCGCCGGGCCCTGGTCGAGGCCGAGCTCGCGCCGATAGCGCAGGGTCTCGTGGGCTTCTCCCTGGATGAGGCCCTGGTCTGTCCAGGTGGCGCCGACATGGACGTTGACCCGGACGAGCGCCGCGCTGCAGGCGGCGGCGACGGCGAGGGCCGAGCGCGCGTCGTTGCGCAGCACGTTCACGCCCAGGGCGAGCGTCGGGAAGCGCGCGCGGATGGCCAGCCCGACCGCGGTCATCATCGTCGCGACGTGGGCGTCTACCCCCGTGGCGCGAAAGGGTGCGTCGCCGAAGTTCTCGATGATGACGTGCTGCAGCCCTCCCTCGGCCATGGCCTCCGCGTCGGCGAGCGCCGCCGAGAGCACCGCCTGAAGCCCGGGCGAGCCGCGCGGAGCCCCAGGGAGGGGGAGGAGGTGGACGACGCCAGCCAGCGTGAACGTGTCGGTGGAGCTCATGGAGGCCACGGCTAACAGGCCGGGCGCGGCGAGGATAGACGGGAGGCGAAAGGAGGCGTCGCGGATGCGCCTGAGGCAGGTCCTGCCGCGCCTGGGCTGGGTGGTCCTCATCGGCGTCTCCATGCTCGCCGCGCGGGCAGCCTGGCGCGCGCCCACCGGCTACCCTGCCGCTCCGCCTCCGGCGCCGCTCCCGCGCGCGACCGAGGCCGAGCGCACGCACCTGCGCGCGCAGGCCCAGACGCTCGCGGCGACGCTGGCCGAGCTGCGGCGATCCTCGCCGACGCCTCCCGCCCCGGAGCTCGTGGCGGATCAGCTCACGCTGCCGGACAACCCGCTGGTCCCCGGCCGGGGTGGCCTCGTCGTCTCCTGCCCGCCCGAGGTGGCCGAGGCCGTCGCGGACTGGGCGTGGTGTCCGGAGACCGACCGCGTCGCCCCGCTGGGCCTCTGAAGGCGGGCTACTCGTAGGCGAAGGGGTAGACGGGTCGGACGATCCAGACGCCGTCCGCCAGCAGACTCGAGTCCGCGGGCGCCGCGTCTCCGAGGTACGCGGCCGTGGTCCCGGCGACACCGAAGACGTAGACGTCCTCCCCGCCGTTGATGGAGGCGTAGGCCGCGTTCAGGCTGGACGCCCCGTCCGCGAGCCCCTCCGGGTCGAGCGTCGCGAAGATGTCCGGGTGCATGGCGCCGACGCCAATCAGGACGGGCGAGGGCACCGGGTCTCGGAGCTCCGCGCAGGAGCCCTGCGGCGACTCGGCCTCCACGCGCCACCAGCTGTAGATGGTGGCGTCCGGCAGGTCCTCCTCCACCGTGAGCGCACGGATGGCGAGGGTGTCCTCACACAGCACAGACCCGTCCTGGAGCAGCAAGGTCAGCCCCAGCGAGCTCTCCTCGGGCAGGACCGCGCCCTCCCAGATCGAGATCGCCGCGCCCAGCTTCCACCAGACGGCCTCGCCGCTGTCCTCTGGATCGGAGCCGGTGTCCGAGACGCTGCCCGTGTCCCAGCCGCCCGTCTCGGTCGCAAAACCATCCTCCGCGCCCTTGACGCCACTGCAGGCGCAGAGCGCGAGCGCGGCGACGCCCATCAGACCCTGGAGAATCTTCACGCAGCGGCTGGCGCTGCTGACTTCACGGCGCATCCCGTCCTCCGCGCCGCACCCTGACCCTGTAGAATCTAATCACGGTGAGGGGCGATCGTCCATCATCGGGCGCTCAGGTCCCAGACGAAGGCGGGCCAGAGCGTGTAGCGCAGCCCCTCGACCCAGCCCGCGGCCTCCGGCTCCTCCCCTTCATCGAGGGCGCCGTTGTAGGCGAAGCCGAG
This sequence comes from uncultured Enterobacterales bacterium, assembly GCA_964556105.1. Classification (GTDB taxonomy): domain Bacteria; phylum Myxococcota_A; class UBA796; order UBA796; family CAZKWG01; genus CAZKWG01. The sequence continues at coordinate 3,169 of CAZKWG010000686.1, forward strand.
CGCGTCTACCTCCTCGGTAGACCAGGCGACATACCAGCCCATGCTCTCCCCGGGGAAGGGATCGATGGCCGAGACGGCGTTGTCCACGGACCCGATCGCGTAGAGCGTGACGCCCGCGTACGAGGGGTCGGTCGCCTCCTCGCCGGTGCAGTCGCTCTCGAGCTCCGCGAGCGAGAGCGAGAACGAGGCGATGCAGCCGGGGCACCCGGTGGGGAGGCTCGGCTCGGCGGAGCCCTCGAGCGACTGGACGCGCGCGCAGAGGTGGTCCTCCTGGTCGCGCCCCTCCTCCCACTTCTCTCCGTAGAACTCCCAGGTCTGGTAGCCGGAGATGCTGCCGCCGTCCGCCGAGACCGTCACGGAGGCGTGCTGGAGCGCCCAGCGCGGCGCGGCGCTCGTGCTGCAGGCGCAGAGCAGGAGGAGCGGAGACCATCGCATCAGCGTCATCCTCAGGGCCTGGCGGGATCGGCAGGGGCCAGTTCGGTTGGGGCGGGCTCGACGAGGGAGGGCACGCTGCCCTCCTCCAGCGCGAAGAGCAGGAGCCGGTCGAGCGGGTCGATGGCGCTGGCGAACAGCTCGACCGCGCGATCGCGCTCGGCCTCCCCGCCACCGACCCCGCGCATCGCCGTCGCGCGCACCATCCAGGTCAGAGGCGGGCCTTCGCCCGCGGGGGGCTCGGGCGCCAGCTCCAGCGCGCGCTGGGTCTCACCGGCCGCCGCCGCGAGCCAGGCGCGGAGCAGGGCATCCCCCTGGGGATCGATGTCCTCCCGCACCACCTCCGCGGCCTCCATCCGCTGACCCTCGGTCAGGTGGATCTGGACCAGGCCCCGCCGGCAGTCGAAGTCACCGGGGCGACCGTCCAGGCAGCGCTCGAGGTCGAGCAGGGCGGCGCGGGTGTCACCGCCATACGCGCTCCAGCCCGCGCGACGGTAGAGGGCCGGAGCGTAGGTGGGGTCAGCCTCGATGGCCAGCGCGATGGCGTAGGCCGCCTGCTCCACCAGCCCCTGCCGCATCAGCAGGTCCGCGCGCAACACCTGCGCGCGCGCGCGGTTGCGCGGGAAGATCTGGTCCGCCCGCGCCTCCAGCCACCGCTCGACGGCCGAGAGGCGCGCCACGGGATCCGTCCCCTCCCAGGCCTGCTCCTGACGGGCGAGGAAGACCAGCGGCTCCTCGCCGTGCTGCTGAACGAGGGCCGCGCGGAGGGTCTGAGCCTCCTCCATGCGGCCGTTCGCGACGAGCACGTCCGACCAGAGGAGGCGGTGGGCCACGCCATCGGCCTGCTCGGCCACCGGCTGCCAGAGCTCCTGCGCGCGCGACGCGTCTCCGGACTCCAAG
>CAZKWG010000687.1:0-4478 GCA_964556105.1 uncultured Enterobacterales bacterium
TCGGGGGGCCACTTCATCCGATCAATGCGCTCCGTAACGCGCAGGGGCATGCAACGTACGAGCTTGTACTCGTGGGCTTCGGGGTGGGGGATAGTTTCAATGCGCTCCGTAACGCGCAGGGGCATGCAACTTCTCGGTGGAGGCTTCCATCGACGGCGATCCTCGGTGGTTTCAATGCGCTCCGTAACGCGCAGGGGCATGCAACCGCAGCCCCAGGAACCCTCCCTCTAACGCCGACACTTTCACCCCATTTCCCGAACCCCCCTCCCTCGCAGTCCCGGAATCTTGACCCGTCAACTTAAGCTAGCTCTTATAGCTTCTGCGTTCTCTTCGTTGCACACCCATCTTCACGAGATTCACAGCTCTCCCACACCGACACGCTCGAACCTGGATTTTCAGAGACCGCGGGAGGTTCGGGAATTCGCCCTGCTCTCCACCCCCCGACCCTACCGCGCTTCCCCCTCCAGGACAAGCCCCGACGCCGAGGATCCCGATCATCACGCGATCCTCGCGCCATCCCCTCATCTTCCCTCACGTTTTTCATCACAACCAGCCGCGCCCCGCCATGTCTCTGGTGAACCCCATCGCGCTCAACGTCGCGCTGGAGCTGCCCGTGAACCGCCTCCCCCTCCTCTTCGCCCTCGCGGTGCTCGCTGTCCTGGCCTGGCTGGTCTGGGAGCGGCACACCGCCCAGCTCCGCGCCGCCGACGACAACAGCCGGCTCAGCCGCCAGCTCGAGGATCGCGAGGCCAGTCTGGACGCATGTGAGGCCACGCTGGCCCGCTCCGAGGCGGCGCTGACACGCCAGCGGGCCGAGCACGAGGCGCGCGAGCACGCGCTGGATCAGCGCTACCGGCGCCAGATCGAGGATCTCACCCTCGCCGTCGCTCAGGCCCAGGTCGAATGCCTGATCGGCCGGACGGACGCAGAGCTGCCTCCCGGCGACGCGCGGGAGGGCCTGCAGGCGGCGCTCGGCGCGCTGCGAGAGGAGATCCTGGCCAGCCGGGCCCGTCTCGGCGAGGCCAGCGCGCAGATCGCCGCCAGCGAGGAGGAGCGCGCGCGTTTGAGCGCCGCCTTGGAACAGGCCGGCTCCGAGCGCACGATCCTGGAGAGACGCCTTACGCGCGCGGTGGAGCAGCGCGACCAGCACCACTGGTACGCCTTCCACGCCCAGACCGTGCTGAACATCTGTGGAGCCGAGGGGCGCTCCAGCCGCGGCTGCGCCGATGAGGTGACGCGGGCCCTGGACGCCCAGATGCAGCCCTGGCTGACCTGTCTGCGTGGCGGACACGCGACACCCCAGGTGTTGACCCTCTCGGCGGACCAGGCGGCTCCCCCGCCCGCCGAGCCCCTGCGCGCGAGACGGCGCGAGGTGGTCTGGCTTCAGCTCTGTGACCCAACCCTGCCCGAGCACCAACCGGAGGCCCGATGACCGACCGTTCCATCATTCACGTCTTCGCCGCCGTGGCCGGCGGGGTGGGCTTCGGCCTGGCGCAGCTCCCCGGCTCGGACGCGCCCGTGCTGGTCGCGCTGCAGACGGCGATGATCCTGGCGCTGGCCGACCGCCACCACGTCTCCTTGACCCGCGCCGCGGCGGCCGAGATCGCGCTGACCATGGCGGCGACCATGATCGGGCGCGGGCTCTCGCAGCTCCTGTTGGGTTGGATCCCGGCCCTGGGCAACGCGATGAACGGGCTCACCGCCGCAGCCGTGACGGAGGCGGTGGGCTGGTTCGCGATCCGCTGGTTTCGACGCCTCTGTTGGACGATCTCGGCGAGCCCCTCGCCGATCCGCACGCTGCGCTGCGCGCCGTCGTCCGCGTGTCCCTCTCCGCGCTGACCGCGCTGCCCGAGCCCCTGCCCACGCCCGTCCTCCCAGCGGATCCGCCCCGCCCCACACTGAGCGCCAACGGCGAGAGACCCTGGAGCGAGGCGGACTTCGACGCGCACCCCCAGGTCGCCGCCGTCCTCTCCGCCTGCCCCGTCCTGCGCGAGGTGGTCCGCGGCGCCCTGGCCGAGCGCGCCCTCTCCCGCGACGCCGCCGTCGTGTTGGAGCACACCCTCGGCCACCTGCCCGCCGGCGTCCGCGCCTGCAACTACCTCTTCGAGCGCGTCCCCGGCTTCCCCGCCGGCACCCGGCTCGGCGCTCCCCACCGCGGCAGCCCCACGAGCTGCGCGAAGATCCGCGCCCGCCTGCCCGATCTGGCCCAACGTTGCGCCTGCACCTTCCCGGACGCGCCCGGCCAGTACCCGCACCCCCTGCGCCACCTCGACGCCGCGGCGCCGGCCCCTCCCCCCGCGCCCTCGCTGGACGAGCTGCTGCTGGCCTACGCCCGCGCCCTCGACCGCGCCCGGCAGGTCGCCGAGGAGGAGCTGCGCCTGCGCCGGGCGGCTGTCGCCGCGTTGGGTCGGATTCCCGGTGGTCGCTGGTCTGTTCAGGGCGGCGAGTGGCGACTGGAGGGCAGCGCCGAGCTCCCCGAGCTGTGTTGGGTCCCCACCCCCAACCCGAGCGCCGGGTGAGCCGCCTCGTCGCGCTGGTCGGCGCCCGCACCCGCCTGGTCGTGCGCGGCGAGGCCCTGCACGTCGAGAAGGACGGCGCCCTGGTCACCCCCGTCGCCACCCACGAGATCGACGCCGTCCACGTCTACGGTCGCGCCGATCTGAGCGCCGAGGCGCGCAACCTGCTGCTGCGCGAGGGCATCGACGTCGTCTTCCTCACCTTGGACGGTCGCTATCGCGGGCGCCTGGTCAGCGTCGAGAGCCGCCAGGGAGACCGGCGTTTGGCTCAGTACCGCCTCATCGACGACCCCGTGCGTCGCCTTCACTTCGCCGCGCGCGTCGTGGCAGGTAAGATCGCCAACCAACGCGCCGTGCTGTTGAGACGTCAGGAGCGGCTGCGCGACGAGGCCGTCGCCGACACGCTCGCCGCCCTGCGTGGTCTGGCCGAGCGGGCGCTGGAGGCCCGCAGCGTCGAAGCCTTGCGCGGCGTGGAGGGGTTCGCCGCCAACCGCTACTTCGACGCATTCGGTCGCGTCCTGGGCAATCCTCTCTTCACCTTCACCACGCGCACCCGCTACCCGCCCCGCGACCCGGTCAACGCCATGCTCTCCTACGGCTACGCCCTGCTGCTGGTCCGCGTCGACGCCGCCGTCCGCGCCGCCGGCCTGGACGCCCACCTCGGCGTCCTGCACGAGCCCAACCGCGGCGCCCCCGCCCTGGCCCTGGACCTGATGGAGGAGCTGCGCCCCGCCGTGGACGGCGTCGTGCTCAGCCTGCTGAACCTGCGCCAGATCCAACCCGACGACTTCCGCGCGCCAGAGCCCGAGGAGCTGGGCGAGCGCGCCGAGCTGGCTGACGGCGCGGTCTTCCTCGCCGCCACCGGCCGCGCCATCCTCCTCCGCGCCTGGGAGCGCCGCCTGGACGAGCCTGGCCTCCACCCCCTGCGCGAGAGCCGCTGGCCGCTGCGCGATCTCCTCGTCGAGCAGGCCCGCCAGGCCGCGCGGCTCTTCGAGGGCGAGGCCGACCTCTGGCGGCCCATCGCCCTGCGGAGCTGAGTCATGCACGTCGTCCTGACCTATGACGTCTCTTCGGACAGTCGGCGAAACCGACTCTTCAAGCGGCTGAAGAAGCTCCTGCTACCCGTGCAGCTCAGCGTCTTCGAGGGAGAGCTGCCGCCCGCCGAGCTGGCGCGCCTGGAGCAGCTCCTCGGCCGCACCCTGGACCTCCAGCGCGACAGCGTCCGCGTCTACGCGCTCTGTAGGAGCTGCGCCGGCCTCGTGCGCAGCTACGGCGTCGCTCCCGAGCTGCCCGACCCCGACGCGCCGCTGATCGTGGGAGAGTGAGCGGGGGACCTTGTGGGGAGGGCGAGGGCTGATGTACGATGCGGGGGTGGAGGCGGCGTGAATCCCGAACCTCCAGCGCTCTCTGAAAATCCAGGTTCGAGCGTGGCGGTGCGGGAAGGTTCGGGATCTCGTGAAGGTGGGCGTGTGGAGCGGGGAATGACGAAGCTATTTGAGCTAGTCACGGTTGACGAGTCAAGATTCTGGGGCTGCGCGGGAGGGGGGTTCGGGAAATGGGGCGGAAGTGTCGGCGTCGGAGGGAGGGTTCCTGGGGCTGTGGTTGCATGCCCCTGCGCGTTACGGAGCGCATTGAAACATGAGAGCGAAAACAGCGATCCAGCCTGCAAGAATCTTGTTGCATGCCCCTGCGCGTTACGGAGCGCATTGAAACACGTCCGCGAAGATCCCCGTGTCGATGTTGAAGCAGGGGAGTTGCATGCCCCTGCGCGTTACGGAGCGCATTGAAACCGGAGCCAGACAGGCCCACGAAGCCGTAGCCGGAGCCGAGGTTACATGTCCCTGCGCGTTACGGAGCGCATTGAAACGTAAATGATTAGAACGATCAGGGCGAGTACAGCGATGATGGTTGCATGCCCCTGCGCGTTACGGAGCGCATTGATCGGATGAAGTGGCCCCCCGA
>CAZKWG010000688.1:0-4473 GCA_964556105.1 uncultured Enterobacterales bacterium
CCTTGTGCCCGAGCTGGGCCACGAAGGTCTGGGGCACCTCTCGGAAGAGGGGGTCCTCGGGCGCCCCGGGCAGCGTCGTCAGCTCGTAGGAGCCGACCTCGGCGTTGTCCTCGTCGTGAACGATGAGTCCACCCATGCCCTTTGCGAGGGCCTGAAATCCAAAGCAGGAGGCGAACATGGGGAAGTCCCGCGCCACCGCGTCCACCAGCACGCCGACGAAGCGATCGATCTGCGGCAGCGGGTCCAGCACGGAGTAGTCGCCCGATCCGCCCACCAGGACGCAGTCCACGCCGTCGAAGACGCTGTCCAGCGGGTCGGTGAGGATGTCCAGCGGGCGGATGTTCCGCTCGGGCACGCCGAGACGATCGGCGAAGCAGGTCAGCTCCTCGGCGCGGACGGGATCGTCGGGGTTGCGGCACTGCAGCAGCGTGAAGCGAGGATCCAAGGCATCTCTCCTGGCCGGGTGAGCGTGAGCTGTCAGAAGCGCGCGGGGACGCGCACGTGGACCGTGCCGAGCACCTTCGCCTGGCAGCCCAGGCGGTCTCCCCCGTCGGCGTAGACCGGGCCGAGCACCATGCGCTCGCGCCCCTCGGCCGCCGACAGGCTGTGGCCTCCCTCCACGATCTCCAGGCGGCAGGTGCCGCAGGAGCAGGTCCCCCCGCAGTAGTGGTTCAGCTCCACGCCGAGCTGCTTCGCCGCCTCGAGCAGGGTCGCGCCCGCGCTCACGGGGCCGGACACGCCGCCCTCGAAGTGGACGAAGGGAGGGCCGCTGGGGGGAGGCGCGCCACGGACGGCCGCTCGGACCCGTCGGCCCAGGCCGCGGATCGCGCGCTCGAGGAGGTTCTTGGAGTCCGACATGCGCCTCTCTTGGGGGGATCGAGCGTGGCGGCAGCAAGCCCTGCTAACGCGGAGCGGCGCCCGTTGGAGGAGACTCGTTGCAGGGCGACCGTTGCGCCCTGCCCTTCCGGGGTCTACCTTGTGGAAGGAGGAGCTCTCGTGGGCGTCCCAGACCCGCAGCGACCGCCTGGACCGTCCTGGAGCCGCGCGCTCCTGCGGGCGGCGCTGTTCGTCGCGGTCTCGGCTGCGCTTCACCTGGTGGTGGCCATCCTGCTGCTGCCCCTGCTCCTCCGCCCGGCGGAGCTCGCGGGGGTGAGCCGCCCCACGCCGATCACGCTGCTCGACGACGCCGGCCCGCAGCGGCCGAGCGACGGCGACTCCCCTGCCCTCCCCCGCCCCGAAGATCCGGAGGCCGAGAAGGAAGAAGAGGAGAAGGAGCCCGAGCGCGAGGACGGCCAGGTCGTGGACGTCGCGCCCCCCAACGAGGAGCGGCGGCCCGACGAGGCCCGCTTCCTGGCCGAGTACGACATCACCGTGTCCGAGGAGACCCGCACCAACCGCTTCCGCCTGGAGAGCGATGTCCGCGCGCCCACGTTCAGCCAGGAGGACGCGGTGAAGTTCGAGGAGCAGCTCCAGGACCTCGGCGTGACCACCCCCTCCTCCGGGGGCTCGGCCGGCTCGCAGCCCTTCGACGCCGAGCGCGACGGCCGCTACGCCTCGCTCCCCTCCCCTTACCGGATGAGCAACAAGGCCGGCCTGGAGGGCCCGGTGCCCGTGGGCTCTGGCGAGCAGCGCCTCTCCGGCTCGCCGAGCAACGACCTCATCGACGCGCGCCTGGCGACGTCCATGAGCGTGAACACGCGCGAGGTCGTCTTCGCGGCCTACATCAACCGCATCAAGCGCATCGTCAGCTTTTACTGGAATCAGAACCTGGACAACCTGCCCGGGACCATCCGCCTCTCCCGCCCGCGCTACGAGACCGAGGTCTATGTCGTGCTGGACGACCAGGGCGCGCTGCAGTCCATCGAGGTCACCGAGAGCTGCGGCGAGGACGCGCTGGATCAGGCGGTGGTGCAGGCTTTCCGGCAGGCCGGCGCCTTCCCGGACCCGCCTGAGGCGCTCGTCTCCAAGGACGGGCAGGTTCATCTGGACGACATGGGCTTCACGGTGCAGATCGGCGGTCCGGCGAGAGCACCCTATGCGGGGGTGGATCCCCGCGGCGGCGTGCAGTTCCCGGGGATCTTGAAGGCGACGCGCTGACGGTCGTGGTCGTCGGGTGGGTCTTCTGGACGCTCCGATCCACTGCTGCTATGATCAATTGTTACTGAACGACGGGTGAGCCAGGCAGTCTCCCCCGCGTGGCTTGTCGGTTCCTGCTCTCTGTGCGGGGTGCGTCCGCGTCGCGCGCGGCTTCGTGGGCGCTCTATTGTCTGGCCGGTCGAGGTCCTTATGGCTGGTGTCCCTCCACTTCACCTCCTCGAGAGCCTGTTGAGCGTCGCCCAGAGTCAGGAGGCGCTCGACAGCCTCGTTCGCAGGCTGCCTACCGGCGAGCTGCTGGTCTCCCGCATCAACTGGGCGGGGAGCGCGAACGCGGTCGCTGGTCGCTGCGTCGAGGTCTTGCGGCAGCACAGGAGCGTCGATGAGGAGCTCTTCCTCGAGCTGGCGCTGCTGCTGCCGCGCCACCTCCCCGAGCTGCGCGAGCTGGCCCCGCAGCTCGAGATTCACGGCTTCGATGCGCTCGTTCCGCCCGTGATCGCCCGCGACCGGGCGCTGGTCGATCTGTACGCGCTCCTGGGGGAGCCCGCGTCGGAGGGGCAGCTCGTCCGCGATCCCGGCGAGTCCGGCTTTCGGGAGCTGGAGGCGCGGCATCCCGAACACCGGGCCAGGATCCGAGGGGTTCAAGCCTGCTGGAGGGCCGCGCGGGCCAATCCGTTTCAGCCCGCCATGCACTCGGAGCGCGTCGCGCCTCCCGCCCTGCAGGTGATCGCCAGTACAGACAACCCCTCGCGCTGGGTCGAGCGCGATCCCGCCTCGCTGGAGGTGCCACCCGAGGAGCGTCAGCAGCACGGATGGATCGCCGTCGTAGGGCCCGCCCCGGGCGCGGAGCCGGCGATCTCGCTTCGCTTCGTCGAGGCGATGGCCGCCCTGCGCGCGGTGCTGCTGCGCAAGAGCCCCAGCCTCCCGGCCGCCACGGCGATGGATCGGATCCGCATCACGCAGCGCTCAGAGTCCATCGTGATGGTCGACAAGGAGCTGCCCAAAGGGCTGCTGGTCGCCATCGGCTTTCTGGCTCGCTGGATGTGGCCCCATCCCGTCCTGGCTGGCCTCGCATCCGGTGAGTTCAGGGCCTCCGTGACGCCCTTCCTCCATCGGGAGCTGCTCGGCGTCGGCCCCCTGCGCGCCTCGATGCTCATGGAGCAGGCTCGCTTCCTTGCGCCCGAGCAACGTCCCAACGGCGTCATCCGCGTTCAACCCGAAGACTGGGAGCTCGTGCGGCACTCCATCGTCCGCGTCGCCGGGGTGAACCTGGAGCGGGCCTCGACCCAGGGCCCCGTCTCGCTCGATCCGGGCGCCCTGGGTGATCTGAGCGAGCTCGCCGAGCTCGGGGCGACGCTCCTCCCTCCCGCGACGCTGGAGGAGCTGCGGGAGATGAGCCAGAACACGCGCGAGATCCTCGCGTTCGGGGCGGAGCTCTCTCTGGTCGAGGCGGTCACGGTGGTCGAGGCGCTCGACACGCGGCGCGTCGGCCCGCTGCTGGACGCGCTGCACGATGTCGCCTCGCTGCACCTCCCGGCGCTGGTCCAGGTCGGCATGAGCGCCGAGGCCCCCAGTCCGCAGACGGACGTTGTGCAGGTCCGCGAGCACCTCCTCATCGAGCCGACGGCGGCGGGCCTTCGCATCATGTGCGCGGGCCTGGACGCTGGGCGCCAGGAGGCGGAGCAGGAGGAGGTCGCGCTGCTCGACGGAGCCTCGACGAGCTGGTTCGTGGACTGGATCGCGACGCTCATGGCCGAGCTCGAGCTGCGCTGCGTCCCTGTCCGCGTCGGCTTCGCCGTCGGCCCTGTGTTCCGCCTCACCTCACCCCACGCCAGACGGGCGGGGCACCCCTGGCTCTTCCACGGTGAGCTCTGGGAGCACGTCTCTCGAGCCAGCCAGGGCGCGGGCGTGGAGCGCTGGGCCGAGCGGGTGCTCCTGCGCCCAGGGATGACCCTCGAGACGCTGCGCTGGCTGAATCTGGAGTCCAGCCCGGTGGAGCCGCAAGGCGAGGGTGTGGTTCGGCTCGCCCACGGCGTGCTCGCCAGCATGGCCGCGGCGCGGGAGCGCGCGCTCTTCGAGACCTTCGAGCTCCCGCACGGCAGGCTCTTCTCGGGGTTGAACCTGGAGCCCTCGTCGCTGGAGAAGGCCAGCGGCGCCGTCTTGAGCGGAGGTGGCGCGCGCGTCCTGTCCGCCTCCCTGCACGCCGCCATCCGGCGCACGCTGGAGGTCGCCGCGCGCGAGGGCCACGGCCACGCGATCATTCAGGCCTGGATCTTCGTCGTGATCCTCGTCCTCTGGGCAGGGCGACTCTACCCGGATGTCGTCGAGAAACAGGGGCCCGAGGTCGCCGTGCTCCTGGGCGGCCAGCTCGTGCTGGTC
>CAZKWG010000689.1:0-4469 GCA_964556105.1 uncultured Enterobacterales bacterium
GACGCGCGCGCCGAGGCGGGCGATGTCGCGCTTGGCGATGAAGCGCACCTCGTCCTTCAGCTCGGCCTGGAAGCCGACGTCCAGCATGTAGTCCTCGAGCATCGTCGTCCAGCCCTCGGCGAGGTCCAGGCTGTCGAAGTGCCGACGCACGATGGAGGGGTGGGCCGCGGCGTGGGAGAGCTGGAGGTGGTGGCCAGGGATGCCCTCGTGCACCATCATCATCGGGATGCCGAGCGTGTTGTGCTCGTCCAGCAGCTCCTCCGAGAGGGTCAGGTAGACCAGGCTGGTCGCCACGCCCCCGCGGAAGGCGGGCGGCGGCATCATCGCGCCGGCGGGGATGCTGGGCGCCATGAAGCTGGGCGTGCGCATGATCACCATGTCCTGCGCCTCGGGGATGGGGAAGAGCCCGCGCGCCTGGACGAAGTCGAGCACGCCGGCCCGCGCCTCCTCGTAGCGCAGGAGCACGTCCTCGAGCTGACCCGGCCGGATCTGGACCTTGAAGCGCTCGTTCAGGAAGGTGTGGAGCTGCTCGGCGCTGCTGTCGGGGGCGAGGCCGTACTTCTCGACGAGCCGGACGCGCAAGGACTCCACGGTCTCGGCGTTCTCGACCAGGAACTGGCGAGCGATCTCCCGCAGCTCCAGCGCCGTGGGGCCGATGCCGCGCAGGCGGAGCAGGCGACCGACCGCGTCGGCGCCGATGGCGAGCTCCGCGCGGGTCTCCATCCGGCCGAGGCGCTCCGAGTAGTCGGCGATGGCTCGCTCGGCCCGCGCGCGCGCGGCGCTCAGGCGCGGGAGCCCGGCGAAGTCGGCGGCGGCGGCCTCCACCGTGGCGAAGAGCTCGGGCAGACCGGAGAGCGTCTCCAGCTCGATGGCCACCCAGCGCGCCACCGGGCGGCGCAGGCGGGCGAGCATGCGCACCAGGAAGGGCGGCACCTGCTCGAGCCGGGTGGTGATGTCCTCCAGCCGGCGCGCGAGCGGGCGCGGATCGGAGACGAAGAGCAGGAAGATCCCGTCGCCGATGGTGTCGCCCGCCTCCGGCTTCAGCTCGGCGACGCGGTCCTCGCCCACCGTCACCGTGTCCAGGAAGACCTCCTCCTCGAGGAGCAGACGCGCCAGCTCCGCGTCCAGGCGCGCGTGCGGGTCCAGCGCGCTCCGGTCGATCGTCGCCAGGCGGGCGAGCAGGGCCTGCGCCGCCTCGACGCGCGCGTCCCGGGCCTCCAAGCTGGGATCGGGCAGATCGCCGATCCCCTCCAGGAGGCCGAGCATGAGGCGCTTCTGCGGGCTCCGGGTGCGGTGGGCGTGGAGATCCTGCGTGAGCTGGGCGAATTCGGTCATGGGGGCTCCCTGGGGCCCCAGGCGTTTAACGTGTTGTCCGCGCGCTGGCGTCCGCCTTCGGGGTCAGGGCACGGTCGCCGGCAGAGGCGTGATCAGCTCATAGGGCGCGATGGGCACGTACTTCCAGGCCGTCGTGGGCCCCGGCTTGTCGGCCTTGGCGTCCAGGAGGAAGCCCTTCAGGTGCGGCGACGCGGCGGCCCCGACGACCAGGCGCAGCTCGGTGACGACCGTGAGGTTGTTGGCCGGGTCGCAGGCCGAGCTGACGCAGTAGGGCATCAGGTAGTTGTCGTAGAGCACCCAGGTGTCCCGCCAGCGCTCCACGCCGTTTACGGTCTCGATCTCGCGGTACAGACCGCCGCTGCGCACGGGCGCGGCCGAGCCGACGATCGTGAACACCTCGTAGGTCGCGTTCGTCACATTGGGAGGAGGGGAATTCGGGAGCGCGTTGATCGCCCCGTCCGTCGGGAAGGCGAGGTACTTGAAGACCGCCTTCATCAGCGTGTACGTGTTGTTGGTGTCGGCGGTGTCCTGGGCGCTCAGCGCCGCCAGCCGCGTCGGCGTGAGCTGGCCCTCGGCCAGGGTGTCGTACTTGACGTACTTGAGCTGCAGCGGGAAGGCCGGCTGCACCTGCTTCTGCTTGTCGGTCGAGATCCAGACCTCGGTCCAGGGGTCGGTGGCCAGGGCGGGCTTGACCGTGAAGACCTGGCCCAGCCCGACCGGCGTGGGGCCGGCGAGGATGAGCCCCGTCTCACCCTCGAAGAGCTGGTTTCCGTTGTCGGCGATCTGCGTGGGCGCGGCCACCTCCCCGCCTGCGGCGAGATCGGTGTAGAGCTGGTCCCAGTCGGTGGCGACGGTCGCGGTGGGACAGTCCTCGCACTTCTCGCACTCCGGACACTCGGGGCATCCGGCGAGCAGGAGCAGGGTGGGCAGCAGGTAGAGCGAGCGCGGCATGGTCTCTCCAAGAGGATGGCGAGGTTCGCCAAAGGGGGTTCAACACGGGCCGGCAGCTTCCGGTTGTGTCGAGAGTGCTTCGTCGAAGGACAGGACGTCAAGGCGGACAGACCACTCCTTGACAGGTCTGCAGGCGGCGAGCGCGCGGGCCTGCGCGAGCCAGGCGGGATCCGGACAGGCGGTCGCGCGGCGCAGCAAGCCGAAGATCTGTACGGCCAGGTCCAACACCCGGCAGCGTCGCGCTCGCTCCGCGAGGAGCTCGGCCTGCTCGGGCGTGGCGTCGCTGCGGGCGCAGAGCAGCAGCGCCTCCGCCAGGCACTGGGCGTCGAAGACCCGAGCTCTCGCCGCGGCGGCGACCGCCCGCTCGGCGAGTCGGCGGGTCAGCGCCAACGCGCCGCGCCGCCAGGCGACCGCGGCCTCGTTCAGCGCGAACTGAAACTCGACATGGGCGCCGAGGTTGGACGCCGCCTCGACCAGCGCGATCCGGGGCTCACCTGCGACGCCGCATCGGTAGGCGACGACACGCCGCACCAACGTAGCCAGCCCCTCGTAGCGGGCGTGACGCCGTCGCGTCGCCTCGCGCGCCGCCTCCTCCGCCAGGCGATCCGCCTCGTCCAGGCGCAGCGCCTCCAACATCGCCGACGCCGCGTTGACCATGCTGGCGATCCGCGCGTCCGGCTTGCTCTTCCCCGCCAGGCTGGCCAGGTGCTGCTCGGCGGCCTCGGCGAAGCGGCCCTGACGATAGAGGTGGCTGCCCCGCCAGCCCGCCAGCTTGGCCGCTCGCAGCGGACGCTCGGCGGCCCACGCCCCGAGCGTGTCGAGCAGCGCCGCCTCCAGCGCGGCGCTCTGCTGCGCGGCGGCCCGGCAGCGGGTGCCCTGGCGCCAGATCTCCAGCTCCTCGTCGTCGAAGGGCGCGAGGTTGTCCAGGATCTGCAGCGCACGATCCGGCTCCCGACGGCGCGCGGCGAGGCAGCCCTGCACGAGCTGCGAGAGCTGCTCCTGCAGCGGGGTGGCGCCGCTGGCTCGCCCGAGCTCGTAGAGGGCGCGCTCCAACGCCGGCTCGGACTCCTGGGCTACCGCCGCGATCACGTGCAACCGCAGCAGCGCGTCCTCATGGTCGGCGGGCTGCTCCTCCTCCAGCAGGTGGAGCAGGTCCATGCCCAGCTCCAGGGCCGCCGAGGCGCGGGCGCCGGCCCCCTGCTCGATCAGCGCCTCCGCCTCGCCGAGCACCTCGGGCAGCAGCTCCTCGGCGGGCGCCTCGGCCAGCAGGAGATCGCGGACGCGAGCCTCGGAGCGCGCCGCAGAGACCTCGGCCAGCCGCCGGGCCGCCGCGCGCCGCTCCTCGGCCGACTCCACGCCCGCGCCGGGCCGCGCCCCGAGCGCGCCGTCCGGGAGATCCCAGATCAGCCGCCGCGCGCGCAGCCGATCCAGTCCCAGTTGTAGCGCGGTGTCCTGCAGCCCGCAGAGCCGCCCGATCAGGGCCGGCGTGGCGTTCGGCCAGGCCAGACGAATCCACCCCAGCACGGCGGCGTCTTCTGGTGGGAGATCCGCGGCGTCCCCGCTCGCGGACGCCGTCACGACCAGCCCGCCGCGCAGGCGCTCCAGCGCCGGTCGATCCACCACCAGCAGATCCTCCTCCCACCAGGCCAGGCCGGCGCGCACCCAGCCGGCGACCTCCTCGGCGACGCCGCGTGGATCGCCGCCGGTGCGGCTCCACAGCACGTCCGCCCCGTCCTCCGCGAGGTGAAGAAAGGGGTCCGGCCCCCGAAACAGGGCGCGGAGCTCCTGCTGCGTCGCGGGGCGATCCCGCGGGAGGCGAGCGGCCGCTCCCGCGTAGAGACGGGTGCGCGCCTCCGAACCCAGGGCCTCCAGCACGTCCGCCGCGGTGGCGAAGCGCTGCGCCGGATCGCGCAGCAGCAGCCGATCGACGACCGCCGCGACCTCGGGCGGCGTGTCGGGCGCGGCCTGCAGCAGCGACGGGGCCGGTCGGTGCAGCTTGCGACCGATCAGCTCGGCGAAGGGGACGTGCCCGTGCGGGGGCTCGCCGGTGAGCGCCTCGAAGATCATCACGCCCATCGCGTAGAGATCGGTGCGTGGATCGCAGATCCCGCCCGTGATCTGCTCCGGCGCCACATAGGCGGGCGTCCCCTCCGGCCGCAGGGCCTGCTCGGCGGCGAAGAGGG
>CAZKWG010000690.1:0-4468 GCA_964556105.1 uncultured Enterobacterales bacterium
CTCCTCCTCGACGATCATGACCCGGTGGACACAGGGCTCCGAGAGCAGGAGATGCCAGGGGCGATCCTCGGGGAAGCGGCTGATTCGGCGGGTCAGGGTGTAGACGGCGGCCCAGGCCAGCAGGTCCTCCGTCCGTCGGGCGGGGCGCACGCGCGCGTCCGCTGGCCGGACCGGCAGCGCCGAGACCTCCGCCGCCATCAGGTGGGTGTCGCTGAAGGGAGCGTAGCCGGCGGCCTCGAGCAGGCGCTCCAGCCCCGGGCGGCGCCCCTGGACGCTCCAGCGGGAGTTGCTCCCCTGGTGGGCCTCTCGAAGCTCGGCGATCAGCGCCGGCACCTGCGCGAGCGGCGCGCGGCTGCGCCGGATGACGTTGAGCTGGGGCAGGGGGATGGGATGACGGGTGTACCAGACCCCCGGACGCGCCGTCACGCTCCCGCCAGGGAGAACCTGATTCGGGTCGAGTATCGTTGCTTCTATCGCTCTCATTGGCGTCATCTTGGCTGAACATGGTACCAGACGATCCCCATGCGCATGAACCACCCTCCGTCCCAGAGCCCTCCTGACCTGACCTTTCAGGCCGTCTGGTCGCGCGCCCGCCTCGACCGGCCCGAGCGCGTGATCCTCCTCGACGGGCGCGACGGCAGCGCGTTCACGGTGGCGGAGGTGGATCTCCTGCTCCGTCAGGCCATGGCCTGGCTCTGGTCGCTCGGGTTGCGGCCGGGAGAGCGCTTCCTGGTCGTGGCGACCAGCGAGCTGGAGACGCTGCTGGTGCTCAACGCCGCCCTGTGGTTGGGCGTCGTACCGGTCGTCCTGCACCCGGAGACGCCGCCCTCGCGGGTGGACGAGCCGGCCAGCGCCACCGGGGCGAAGGTGCGCCTGCTGCCCCACGCGGGCGGGGGCTGGGCCGAGGCGCTGATCGCCTCGCTGGACACCCTGACCCCGCTCGAGCCCCCGCCTCCCACGGATCCGGCGTCTGAGGCGGCGATCCTCTACTCGTCCGGCAGCACGGGCGTCGCCAAGGGCGTCTCGCTCTCCCAGGCCGTCCTCGTGCAGGGCGCGGAGCGGGTCACGGCGACGCTGGGCTATGTCCCTGGCGATCGTCAGGGGGTGATCGCCAACTTTCACACCATCACCGGCCTGCGGACCTGCCTGACCACGTCGGCGATGGTCGGCGCCGTCACCGCGCTGCTCTCGCCCCAGAAGAGCGTCGCCGAGGTGCTGGTCGAGGCCCGCGACGCCGACATCGACACCTTCCACCCGGGGGCGCGCCTGGTCCGCGCCATGATCCTCGCGCCCGAGCGCTTCCGCCCCCTGCTGCCGCCGCGCCTGCGCCTGGTCTCGGCCGGCGGCGGCGCGCTCTCGATGGAGGAGCGCCAGCGCTTCGTCCAGCATTTTGGCGTCGATCTGGCGAACACCTATGGCGCCACGGAGACCGCCGGCATGATCGCCGCCGCCATCACGACCCCGGGGGGCCGCGCGGACAGGGGCGTGGGCCGCCCGCTGGTGCCGGTGCGCGTCCTCGACGCCGCCGGAGAGCCCGTGCCCGCCGGCACGCTCGGCGAGGTGGAGATCGGGCTCTGGGCGCCGATGCTCGGCTATGTCCACGGCGGCGGCGTCGAGGAGCGCGACGGCGCCTGGTGGGTGAGGCCGGGCGATCTCGGCTTCCTCGACGCCGACGGCTTCCTCCACCTGCGCGGCCGGGCTCAGCGCCTGCACATGCGCCAGTGCGGCGAGAAGGTGTTGCTGGACGAGCTGGAGGTGCTCATCCGCGACCTGGCGCAGGTGGACGTGGCGGTCGTGGCCGTGGAGCTCCCGCGCCGGGAGGATCAGCTCTGTGTGCTGGTCGAGCGCGAGGCGCTGCCGCCGGAGTGGCTCGCCGCCCTGCTCGCGGACCTGCGCGTCCGCCTGCCCGAGCACGCCGTCCCCACCGTCTGGGAGCCCACCGCGTCCTTGCCCCGCCTGCCGGGCGGCAAGGTGGACCTCGAGGGCGTGCGCGCGCAGATGAGCCTCTGGCTGGAGCAGGGCCGATGAGGCTGACGGGCTCCGAGATCCTCAGCGCCGAGGCGCTCGACCTCGAGATCGGGCGCGCGCTCGCCCTCTTTGAGTCCGCCCCTCCTGGTGAGGTGGTGGTGGCGACGACCAGCGACGGGGCGCTGGTCCGGGCGGCGCTGGCCGCGCTCCGCTGCGGGCGCGCGCTCCTGACCTTGGATCCGGCCCTCTCGGCCGACGAGGCCGCGCCGCTGCTCCCGCCGGTCGGCCTCGCCCTGCTGGACCCGGAGCCCGCCGCGCGCTGGGCGCTCCCCTCGGGCCTCGCGGCGCGGACGATCGCGGGCGCGACGAGGCCGAGCGCCTGGCAGCGGCTGCTGGGGCGCAAGGCCGCCGTCCAGACCTTCCCCGGCTGCCTGGAGGGCCTGAGCCCGCTGATCCCCGCCGCGAGCTCCCCAGCGGCGCCCGCGCTGCGCCTGTGGAGCCCCGGCCTGGAGGGCGGGGTGGTCTGGCGTCAGGATCAGCTTCAGCGCTGGCTGAAGGAGAAATCAAACGATTTTGTTTTGAGCTCCGCGTCCTCCCTGCTCTGCCTGCCCCCCCTCCACCACCCCGCCGGGCTGCTCGGCGGGCTGCTGCTCGCGGACCAGGCGGGAGGGGCGCTGATCCGCGGCGTGGTCGACAGCCCCGCGGCGGCCCTGGCCCTGCTCTGGCGCGAGGCCGCCACGCACCTCGTGGCGACGCCGGCGCAGGTGGTGCGCCTGTTGAAGAGCGGCGAGGACCTGCGCGAGGGCTTCGGGGCGCGCGGGTTTCAGGGCGTGCTGGTCGCGGGCGGCTCGCTCCCTGCTCGGCTGCAGGCGCAGCTCGAGGAGGCCGGAGGGCGCCCGGTGCGCGCGCTGGAGGGTGTGCCCGGGGCCGAGCTCCCCGCCCCCTCCGCGCCGACCGAGGAGGGCGCCCCGGTCGCCGAGAGGGTGCTGGCGGTGGCGGCGGCCGTCCTGCGCGCGCCGCCCGGTCGGCTCAGCCTCGGCGCCCGCGCCGGCGAGGTCCCTGGCTGGGACTCCCTCGCTCATCTGGACCTGATCACCGCCCTGGAGGCCGCGTTCGGCGTCACGGTGACCCCTCGCGAGCTGCTCCGGCTGCGCACCCTTCAGGACGCGGTGGATCTCATCGAGGCGCGTCTGCGTGGCTGAGGCCTACCCGCCCCTGCTGCCTTGGAAGCTGCTCGCTGGCCTGCTGGCGATCCTGGCGGCCTTGAGCGGCTGGACCCTGAACTGGGACCCCTTCGGCGAGGCGATCCTCCGCAACGACCCGATGGAGGGCCTCCCGCCGCGCAGGCACCCGGGCGACGGCGTGGTCTTCATCGGGAACTCCAAGCTCGTCTTCGCGCTGACGCCGTACAGCACGGCCCACGAGGTCCTCGAGGCGGCCCGGCTCGAGGGCTACGAGGCCGGGATCATTGGCGGATCCTGGTTCATCATCGACACGCTCGAGCCGAAGACCCAGCGCCTGGTCTCCTGGCGCCCGACCTTGCTGGTCGTGCTGGTGGACACCTTCGCGCCCGGCGTCGTGGACGTGGACCTCAAGCTGGGCGTGGAGGGCCGCGAGCGCTTCGAGCGCGATGGTCGGCGCTTCGAGATCGCCCGTCGCGTCTTCGACCAGGTCCCTGCGGCGCGTCGGATCGCGTTCGAGGTGCCCCACTCGGAGACCTACGCGACGGCGCTCAGCCCCGCCTGGTTCGCCGACCGCGCCGCCCTGCACGAGCGTCTCCGCGGCGAAGGCTGGGCCGTCGTGGTCGATCCGGAGCCCTGGCCGGCGGCGAACTTCAGCGACGATCACCACCTCAGCGGCACGGGCAGCGCCCGCTTCCGCCGCTGGTTGGGAGAGGAGATCGCGCGGGTGCTCGCGGAAGAGCAGGTCGATCGCTGATGCCACAGCTCGAGCAGCTCTACCTCTTCCTCGCGCTGGTCTTCGGGCTCTCTGCCCGCTTTCTGTCCTGGCGGCAGTGGCCCTGGGCGCGCGACGCCGTCTCCCTCGCCTTCCTGTTGAGCTGGGACCCCTGGGCGGCGCTCGCTGGCGTGGCCTCCGGGCTGGCGGCCTGGGCGCTGGGTCGGTCGCGGGTTCAGGCGCTGGTCTGGGCGGGGATCGCCGCCGTCGCCGCGATCTTCGTGGCCGAGCGGGTGATGCGCCGCCTGGATGGCGCGGACCTGATGCTGGCGCCCGCTGGCTTCGGCTTTCTGGTCCTGCGGCTGGTCCATTACCTGGTGGAGCGCGGTCGCGGCGCCCTGCCGGAGCATGGCCCGCGCGCGGTCGTGGCCTGGCTCCTCTATTTCCCCACGGTGCTGGTGGGGCCGGTGCAGCGCTTCGACGACTGGCTGCGCTGGGAGCGGCGAAAACACTGGGACGAGGCCGACGCCGCGCGCGGGCTGCGCCGTATCCTCTATGGTTACTTCACCGTGGTCGTGCTCTCGTTCTGGGGGGCCGGCACCCT
>CAZKWG010000691.1:0-4462 GCA_964556105.1 uncultured Enterobacterales bacterium
GCGTGGGGTCGGTCGCGGGCTCCGCCGGCGAGGCCGGGTCGGTCAGCGTGGTGTCCAGCAGGGGCCGCAGCAGGTCGCGGAACTCCGCTGGGGACTTGAAGTCCAGATAGACGCTGGCGAAGCGCACATAGCCCACGAGGTCGAGCGCCTGCAGCTCATCCAGCACCATGCGGCCGACGTCGGCGCTGATGACCTCGGGCGAAGAGGTCGCGACCAGGGCCTGCTCGATCCGATCGGCCGCCTCCTCCAGGCGGAGCGCGGAGATGGGCCGCTTGCGGCAGGCGGTCTGCAGGCCGCGCACCACCTTGTCGCGATCGAAGGGCTCCCGCCGCCCGTCGCGTTTGACCACCAGCGGGAGCTTCAGCTCGATGCGCTCATGGGTGGTGAAGCGATGGTTGCAGGCAAGACATTGCCGTCGGCGGCGAATTCCGTCCCCGCTGGTGCGCGTGTCCAGCACCTTGGTGTCTTCGTGGCGGCAGACGGGACAGATCACGCTCAGGCCTCAGGAGCGGCACCGTATAACGCGCTTCAGGCCGCTGTCCGGTCCCCGTAGACCGGAAAGCGCGCGCAGAGGGCGTGAACCTCGCCGCGCACCCGGGCGATCACGGCCTCGTCCGTGGGCGAGCGCAGGACGTCGGCGATGAGGTCCGCCACCGCCACGCTCTCCGCGAGGCCCAGCCCGCGGGTCGTCATGGCGGCCGTCCCGACGCGGACCCCCGAGGTGACGAAGGGGCTGCGCCGCTCGCCGGGCACCGTGTTCTTGTTCACCGTGATGCCGGCGCGGCCGAGCGCCTCCTCGCCGTCCTTGCCGCTCAGCGGCTCGTTGGACAGGTCGATGAGCATCAGGTGGTTGTCGGTGCCGCCGGTGACCAGCGAGAAGCCACGCGCGAGGAGGCGCTCGGCCATCGCGGCGGCGTTCTGCACCACGGCGGCGGCATAGGCGCGGAAGGAGGGCTGGAGCGCCTCGCCGAAGGCGATGGCCTTGGCGGCGATGACGTGCATCAGCGGTCCACCCTGCGTCCCGGGGACCACGGCCGAATTGAGGCCCTTCATCCTGTCCTTGTGGGCCAGGATGATCCCGCCGCGCGGCCCGCGCAGGGTCTTGTGCGTGGTCGTCGTGACGACGTGGCAGTGCGGGAAGGGGCTGGGGTGCGCCCCGCCGACCACCAGGCCGGCGATGTGGGCGATATCCGCCATCAACACGGCGCCCACCTCGTCGGCGACGGCGCGGAAGGCGGCGAAGTCGATGGTGCGCGGGTAGGCGCTGGCGCCGGTCACGATGACCTTCGGGCGGTGCTGCAGGGCCAGCGACCGCACCTCGTCCATGTCGATGCGCGCGTCGGGGCCGAGGTGGTAGTGGACGGGCTTGTAGAGCTTGCCCGAGCTGTTCACCGGGCTGCCGTGGGTCAGGTGGCCGCCATGCGAGAGGTCCAGACCGAGGAAGGTGTCTCCGGGCTCCATCAAGGAGAGGTAGGCGGCCGCGTTGGCCTGCGCGCCGGAGTGCGGCTGGACGTTCACCCCGATCTCACAGCCCTCCACCTGGAAGAGCCGGATGGCGCGCTCGCGGGCGATGTCCTCGACCGCGTCCACGTGAACGCAGCCACCATAATACCGTTTGCCCGGGAGCCCCTCGGCGTACTTGTTCGTGAGCACCGAGCCCATCGCCGCCATCACGGCCGGCGAGGCGTAGTTCTCCGAAGCGATGAGCTCGAGATCCTCCTGCTGGCGGAGCAGCTCGGCGTCGATGGCGGCGGCGACCAGAGGGTCAGCGGAGTGGAGGATGTCCATGGGCGAGGGCTCCCGTTCGGCTTCGCTCAGTCGAGCGCGTTGATCTTGGCGACGCGACCGGCGTGGCGTCCGCCCTGAAACTCGGCGTTCAGCCAGATGTCCAGGATGTCGCGGGCCAGGCCGGGTCCGACCACGCGCTCTCCCAGGCAGAGCACGTTGGCGTCGTTGTGCTCGCGGCTGGCGTGGGCGGAGAAGGTGTCGGAGACGGCGACGGCGCGCACCCCGGCGATCTTGTTCGCCGCGATGGCCATCCCGAGACCGCTCCCGCAGACCAGGAGCCCACGCTCCGCCGCGCCCTGCGAGACCTTGCGCGCCACCGCGACGGCGAAGTCCGGGTAGTCGCAGGAGGTCGTCTCGTGGGTGCCGACGTCATCGACCTCGTGCCCCTGCGCGATCAATCCCTCGATGAGCGCTCTCTTGAGCGAGAGCCCCGCGTGGTCCGAGCCGACGGCGATGCGCATCCGAGCCTCCTCTTCGTCTGGGCTGCGCCGCGCGCTCAGCCCTCCCAGCGCCGGAACGCCAGGGTGGAGTTTTTGCCACCGAAGCCGAGCGCGTTGGACAGCGCCACACGGATCGGCGCCTGGCGCGCCACCCTCGGCACATAGTCCAGGTCGCACTCCGGGTCGGCGTGCTGTAGGGTGGCTGTGGGTGGCACCACCCCCGTCTCGAGCGCCTTGCAGGTGATGACCGCCTCGAGCCCGCCCGCCGCGCCGAGCAGGTGCCCGGTCATCGACTTGGTCGAGGACACCATCAGCTTGTAGGCGTGCTCTCCGAAGACGGCTTTGATCGCCTCGGTCTCCGTGACGTCGTTGGCGGGGGTCGAGGTGCCGTGGGCGTTGATGTAGTCCACGTCCTCCGGCCGCAGCCCCGCGCTGCGCAGCGCCATGCGCATGCAGCGCGCGGCGCCCTCGCCTCCCGGGCTGGGCGCCGTGATGTGGTGCGCGTCGTTGGTCAGGCCATAGCCAACCAGCTCCGCGTAGATCTTCGCGCCGCGGGCGACGGCGTGGGCCTCGGTCTCCAGCACGACGATGCCGGCGCCCTCGCCCATGACGAAGCCGTCGCGGTCTACATCGAAGGGCCGGCTGGCCGTCGCGGGATCGTCGTTGCGCTTCGACAGCGCCTTCATCACCATGAACCCGGCCATCCCCAGCGGGAGGATCGCCGCCTCGGCGCCGCCGGCGATGATCAGGTCCGCCTCGCCGTTGCGCAGCACGCGCCAGGCCTCGCCCAGGCAGTGATTGCCCGTGGCGCAGGCCGTGGAGATGCACAGGCTCGGGCCGCGCGCGCCGTAGCGCATGGCGATCTGGCCCGCCGCGAGGTTGGCCAGCGCCTTCGGGATGAAGAAGGGCGAGAGCCCCTTGAATCCCTCGCGCTCGAGGATCAGCGCGCCGTCGTTGATCTCGCCGATCCCGCCGATTCCCGAGCCGACGTAGACGCCCGCCTCGTCGCCCAGCGCCGCCTGCGTGTCCAGCCCCGCGTCGACCACCGCCTCGTGCGCGGCCGCCATCGCGTACTGGATGAAGAGGTCCAGGCGCTTCAGGACCTTTCGGTCCAGCACCGAGGTGGGGTCCCAGCCCTTGATCTCGCCGGCGATGCGCACCGGCCAGTCCGTCGCGTCAAAGCGCGTGATCAGCCCGATCCCGGAACGACCGGCCGTGATCGAGGCCCAGCTCGAACCGACATCGTTCCCGACCGGGCTCAGCGCGCCAAGTCCTGTTACGACGACCCGATTCACGCGCCAGCCTCCTCGACCTGACCCCGTTGGGCTACGAGTGGGCCTGGATGTAGTCGATCGCGTCCTGAACCGT
This sequence comes from uncultured Enterobacterales bacterium, assembly GCA_964556105.1. GTDB lineage: Bacteria > Myxococcota_A > UBA796 > UBA796 > CAZKWG01 > CAZKWG01. The sequence goes on from CAZKWG010000691.1 coordinate 3,597, forward strand.
CGAGATCTTCTCGGCGTCCTCGTCCGGGATCTCCAGGCTGAACTCCTTCTCGATCAGCATCACCAGCTCGACGATGTCGAGGCTGTCCGCGCCGAGGTCGTCGATGAAGGAGGCGTCCGGAACGATCTCCGTCATGGAGACGCCGAGACTCTGGGCGATCAGCTCTTTGACCTTGGGGACAATCAGATCCGGGCTCACGGCCATGACGGCTCTCCCTGCGTTTGCGCGCTGACGATGAAGGTCTGACTCGCCCCTGGCGGGTAGCCGGGGGCACGGGGTCAATGTAGCGTCGCCTGCGATGACCCGCGCCGGTGTCGGGCGGGCCATCACGACGGTGCGCTCATCTCAGCTCTGGGCCGAGACGTCCCCACCCTTGCCGGGCAGCACGGCGCGCCCACGGTACCAGCCGCACGCGCCGCAGATCCGGTGCCGCTGGACCGCCTCGCCGCAGTTGTCGCAGAGATCGACCGCGGCGTGGAAGTGGAGCGCGTCATGGGAACGGCGCATGCCCTTGAGGCTCTTGGAAGTACGTTTCTTAGGTACCGGCATCGTGCACCACCATTCCGTGTATCGAAGGAAGGGACAGACAGGGACAGCCTGCTATTCCGGTAGCCTCAGCTTCGCAAAGGGAGAGCTCGGACGGATCTCGACCGCCGAGCTCGCCTGGGCTGGGAGCGCGCAGGGATGAGGGCCGCCGACCTGCTCCACGCCCGGGTCCTTGCAGCGGACGCGGGTGGGAGCCCAGAGGGCGAACTGCTCGGCGACGACGTCGTCGAGGAGGAGCGACTCGCCGTCGAACCAGCCGATGTCCAGTTCGTCGGCGGACAGCTCGGCGCTGCCCTCGTTGGCGAGCGCGGCTGGCCCAT
>CAZKWG010000692.1:0-4454 GCA_964556105.1 uncultured Enterobacterales bacterium
GGGCACAAAGCCGGGTTTTCGGCACCCGGCTTCGTGCCCTGGCTAGCCAACCCTCGCAAGGGGCGACGGCTCTCTACCAGCGGCTCCCCGCCCCGCCGCCGCCCGAGCGACCGCCGCCGAAGCTGCCGCCGCTGCTGCGACCGCTGCTGAAGCCGCCGCTGCTCCTGCTGCTGCTGAAGCCGCCGCCGCTCGACGTGTTGGAGCGGGTCTTGCGCGCGGTGGTGTAGGTTCGCCGCGTGTTGTGGCCGCAGTTGGCGCAGTTCGTGGTCACCTCGACCAGCCCGCCCTCGGTGTAGGTGGCGTGGCGGAGCGTGTTGCGCTGGCTGCGGCTGGTCTTGAAATTGCACTTCTCGCAGCGGTCGTAGCCGGAGAACCACTTCGTGTCGTCGAAGATGTGGACCTCCTGGCAGGCGGGGCAGGCCCGCACCACCCAGTCCACGCTCTTGATCTGCTCCTCGGTCTTCTGGCCCTCGGTGAGGTGTGCGTCGTCGGCCTCCTCGTCGAGCTGCTCGAGGCGCGTCCCGCACTTGCGGCACTGCCACATCCTCCTGCGGCGCCGCGCGGCGAGGAAGACGATCAGCCCCGCGCCGCCCGAGGTCCCGAGCACGCCCACCGCCGCCTCGCCCGTGCTCACGCCGCCGTCGCGATCCCGCTCGGCCTCTCTGGCCTCGGACGGACCGAGGCCGGCCACCGGCCCGCGGGTGCCCTCGCTCGCCTCCTCCGGGCGCTGACGCAGGCGCGCGTCCACGGCCTCGATCCCCGCCTCCAGGCCCGCGCCGTAGTCGCCCGCCTTGAAGCTGGGCACCATGTCGCGCGCCTGCATCGAGCCCAGCCAGCCGTCGGGGAGCACGGGCTCGAGCCCGTAGCCGGTCTCCATCTCCAGCGCGCGCTGGCCCGTCACCAGGAGCACCAGCAGGCCGTTGTTGGCGTTGGCGCTGCCGACGCCCCAGTGGTTGAACAGCTCCGTGGCGAAGCCCTTCGGATCTCCTGGCACGTCGTCCAACGTGACCACGGCGATCTCCACGCCGAGCTCCTGGTGCAGCGCCCCGATGCGCGCCTCCATCCGCGCCTCGGCGTCCTCGGCGATCACCCCCGCCTCATCCGTGATCCACCGCCCCTGGGCGCGGGGGTTGGGGACGCTGTCCACGCTCGCCGCCAGCGCGCTCATCAGCAGGAACCACATCGCCGCACCTCGCCCGTTGAGGATACGCGATATCTCACCCTCCTCCACGAGGCACCCATGGGCATTCGCGAAGAGCTGCTGCGCCGAGGCCAGGTCCCCCAGGACGAGGTGGACGACGTCATCGCCGAGGCGGGGCGCCTGCAGGAGCACGAGCGCGCGCTGGCGGAGAACCGCGCCACCCGCGAGGAGCTGGACCGCGTCGCCGGCGAGCTGGACATCTCGCCCGAGTACGTGGAGCGGGCGCTGAAGCAGCGTGAGGAGGCCCGAAGAGCGGCGGCGCAGCGCGTGCTGGACGAGGCGGCGGCGATGAAGGCCAGCGCCCAGCGTCGAAAGGTGCTGGGGCTCGGCGCGTTGGGTGTCGCCGGTGTGTTGGGCGCCTCACTGCTGGGCCTGGGTTGGATTGGGTCCGACGCGGTCAGCGACGCTGCGGCAGAGACGGCCCAGGCCGAGGCGCAGCTCACCGCGGTGCTGGAGCGCCAGGCCAGCCTCGCCCCCCAGCTCGTGGGCCTGGCGGGCGGCGATCCCGGCCAGCTCTCGTCGCTCGCGGCGAAGGTGCGCGAGGCCGAGGACCTGAGCGAGCGCCTCGCGGCCTCGGACGCGCTCTCCATCGAGATGGCGACCACCCTCGGCGGCCTCCCCGCGCCGGAGAACGACGCCACGGCGCAGCTTCGGCTGAACCTGCAGTATGAGGTGACCGGGTCCCAGAACCGCATCACCGTCGAGTCGCGTCGGCACCAGGAGGCGGTCGCCCGCTGGGAGCAGGCGGCGGGCTCGCTGACCGGCAAGCTGGCAGTGGGGCTCGGGCTGGCGGAGGGGCCGTAGCGCGTTCAGCGCTGCGCGGCGTCGAGGGCGGAGATCAGAGGGGCGCTGGCGCGGAGCTGCTCGACCAGCCGATGGTAGGACTTCTCCACCTCGTGGGCGCGCCGCGCCGGGAAGACCTGCGCGAGCTGCAGGTTGTGCTGGTCGCGGACGATCAGCCGCCGCTTGACCTGCGGGACCTCGTCGAGGTCCCCGGGCTGCGCGCGCCAGGCCTCCAGGGTCGCGAGATCGGCGTGCCCGGGATGGTGCCGCGCGTACAGCCGCACCAGCTCGTCGGTGTTCTGGTAGAGCCACGCCTCGACGCTGTAGAAAGGGACGATGAGGAAGAGGCGGTCGAGGCGCTCCGCCTGGCCATGCTGCTCCAGCAGCAGGCGGACGCCCGGCAGCACCTGCCGCTCGAAGGCGTCCACGTTCTCGGAGAGCGCTCCCCGCTGGCTCTCCGACCACGGCCGATCCCCGTCCACATGAAAGAAGACGAAGGCCGCTCGGTCCTGGCGGGCGAGCTGCGTCGCCAACGCGCGCGCCAGGTCGGTTCGCTTCTTGTGCCCTTCCCCGTCTCGCGCCTTCCACCCGTTGAAGCGCATGGCCTGACGCGCCGGCGCCTCCGCCGGGACCAGCGCGACCCTGTCCATGTCCGTCCCGGGCGCGACCAGCCGCAGGGTGCGCTCGGTGAGGGCGCGGAGGACCTGCGGCGCGTCGGCGCCGCTGTCCTCGGTGAGCAGGAGGATGGACGGCGGCAGCGCCGACATCACCAGAGCCCGCGGGTCTTCAGGATCTCGCTGGTGTGTTGGATGCCGACCTGGAAGGCGCCGAAGAGATCGGCCGCCTCCTCTGGCGTGGGCTGTGACCAGCGCCAGCGATCGCGCGCGCCCTCTGGCACGATCGTGCAGGTCACGATCGCGCGCTGGACGTGCTCTGGGCTCTCCAACAGGACGTGGTCCAGGATGAGCGGGTCCTGCATCGCCAGGAAGCACTGCCGGTCGGAGATGAGCTTCAGCACCTCCTCCTCCAGCATGGCGTAGTGCAGGCCGTTGGCGAGCTCGTCGGCGATGATGACCTTGGGCGAGCTGTCGACGTAAAGGAGGAAGGCGAAGAGGCGCTTCTGGCCGTAGGAGAGGGACTTCAACGGGAGGCGGGAGCCGTCGCGTTTGGTGAAGTGGAAGGTGGGCTCTTCATAGGAGAAGGGGCGGCCCTGACCCGGATCGAGCGGCGCTTCGCCGACACGCAGCGAGAGCGTCAGCTCTACATTGGCCATCGAGAGCGTGTCTGCGATGCGACCGAGGGAGGGGAGCGTAGCTCGATCAAAGGTGAGGATGGTGGGCAAATCTTTGCTCTGTTTGAGGCGAGCGGTGATGCTGTTGACCAACCCCTCCAAATGAACCCGACCTGGTATGCGCAGGACAGGCATCTCATCCACCTCGAGAGAAAGCTGGTTTCGGGGGATCTTGAACTCAGTAGCTGACTTCAACCAGGTTCCGTCCTCGGGGAAGCGCCTCTGGCTCATATGAAGCACCGCATCCGGCAAAGCAGATAGACGACTAAGAAACTCATTCATTGTCAGGGCTCGAGACTCTGCCTCGCGTAACCAAGAGACAACGTAAGCGATGACGAGGACATGCGATCCCGAAAATGGGTTCAAGGTCAACACGCCATTGGGAAGTAGGTTTCCATTGAGATGCAAGGTTCTTCGGTTCGCCAATACGATCATTCTGTCCAGCGTATCCGCGAAGCCACCCTCTCCCTCTACCGTGACACTCCACTCCCAGTTTGACTCAGGGCCCAGGCCCAGATGCGAGATCGTGTCCGCCCCAGCGTCCAAACCCTCCTCTCTACCCACCCGCTGATTCTCCACCCGCATCCGAACCCAACCCGTCTCCCCCAACCCAAACTCCGCCTCCACATCAAAGCTCTCTTCCCGATACGCCGAGAAGTCCCCGCTCCACACCGCCGCCAGCAGCTCCAGCAGCGTCGTCTTCCCTGTCCCGTTCCGGCCCAGGATCAGGTTGACCCCATCCGCGAACGTCAGCTCCGTCCCGGGGGTGACCCAGCGGAAGCGGTGGATGCGCAGCGTGCGGAGTCTGGTCACGGTCTCACCCTCGGATCTCCGCTGGCCCTAACGCCGCGCTGCGCCCCCGTCGACCGACGCTCCCTCTACACCACCCCCACGAACCCCTCCCCCCTCCAGGGCGCGAAGCTCTCCGGCTCCAGCGCACCAAACGCCTTCTTCCAGGCGGCGAACCCACCCCCCGCGCGCTCGGCGGCCTGGGCGGCGAGCCCGGCCTCCGGTCCACCCTGGGCCAGCCAGGCCTCGACCTGGGCCCAGCGGGCCGAGGTGGGGCGCACCTCGGCTCTTCCCCGCAGGCCGGCCGTCAGACGCGCCAGACGGGCCTCCACCACCTTGATGCCAGCGAAGGGGGCGCCGTCCAGCGGGGTGTTTCGTTTGGGCACGAAG
>CAZKWG010000693.1:0-4438 GCA_964556105.1 uncultured Enterobacterales bacterium
TGACCAGCCCGTCGATGCCGTTGGCGCCCCGCTGATGGAGCACGCCGAGCGGCGTCTCCCTCGGCGGCGCCGCCAGATCGACGTCGCGGATGGGCAGGCTGTTGCCGAGCATGAGCAGGGCGCCGGCTGGGAGCCCGTCCAGCGCCGCCCGCGCCAGGCTCAGCTCGCCGCGCGGGTCCTCGGCCAGCACGGCGTCCACGGCGCGCCAGGCCCGCGCCTCCGCCTCGGCCCAGAGGGCAGACCAGCGCGGATCCACGGTGGGTTGTAGCGAGGCCAGCGCCTCCGCCCCCGATCCGAGCACGATCTCCGCGTTGCTCTGCGGATCGCTCCAGCCGTGAGGGCGGATCACGAAGCGCCGCAGGGCGGGCTGCTCCCCCAACCAGCGCTCCCAGAGACCTGAGGTGGGGGGCGCGCCGAGCTGAACCACGAGGTCCGGCTGAGCCTCCTGCCCAAAGGCCGGGTCGCGCAGCAGCAGGTCGAAGGCGCCCACCCGCAGCGCCCCTGCCCCCGGCCCAAAGCGGAGCTGGCTGGTGGCCTCGGCCAGGACGGGGACGCGGCGCGACCAGGAGAGCAGGGCGGAGCGGCTCGCCTCGTCGCTCAGCGCGTCCGGCCCGGCGACGATCAGCGGTCGGCGGCTCTCACGAAGCGCCTCGGCCAGCGCCGCCAGCCCCGCGGACCCAGGCCGTGGGTCGGGCGCGTGGGCGCGTGGGCGCGGCGTCCGCAGCAGGGCCTCGACCTCGGCGAGCGCCGCGTCCAGCGCGGGTCCCGGCTCCGGCTCGAGCGGCTTCGAGGCCCGAAAGTTCAGGTGCACCGGCCCTGGCAGCGGCCACAGGGTCTGGTGGAGGGCCTGGCTGGCGATGCGCCGCAGCGCGCGCCGCCCGAGCGGCGTGGGATCGGGGAGTCCCAGGTCGATGGCGGCGCGGGCGAAGCGCCCGAACAGATCGCGCTGATCGATGGTCTGCGGCGCGTCGCAGCCTTGCAGCGCGAAGGGCCGGTCCGCCGTGAGCAGCAGCATCGGCAGCCCAGCCTGCGAGGCCTCGATCACGGCGGGCAGGTAGTGGGCGCCCGCCGTGCCGGAGGTGCAGATCAGCAGGCTGGGCCGACCGGTGACGCGCGCCTGCCCGAGCGCGTAGAAGGCGGCGCTGCGTTCGTCAAGCAAGTTGACGAGATTCAGCCCTTCGGTGCGCGTCGCGGCCAGCACCAGCGGGGTCGAGCGGCTGCCCGGGCTGATCACGAGGTCGCGGACGCCAGCCTCGGCGAGGCTGCCCAGCAGCAGCCGGGCCCAGGCGCTGAGCTGCGCGGCGGCGACAGCGGAGGCGGGCTCGCTCATGGGGAGAACGCCGCCTCCATCGTGCGCAGCTTGCGCTCCGTCTCCGCCCACTCGGCCGCCGGCTCCGAGCCCACGACCACGCCGACCCCGGCGAAGAGGGTGAGGTCCCTCCCGCGCAGCACGCCGGAGCGCAGGGCCACCCACAGCTCCCCGTCGCCGTCCTCGTCCACCCAGCCCACCGGGCCGGCGTAGAGGCCGCGCGGCGCGGGCTCGCCGGCGATGGTGCGCAGGGCCGCCTCGCGCGGGAGCCCGCCCACGGCCGGCGTCGGGTGGAGCAGGCCGGCGAGGCTCAGCGCGTCGTCTTCGCCGTGGAGCTGACCATCAAAGCGCGTCCGCAGGTGGCAGAGGTGGGCCAGGGGCAGCACCTCGGGCGTGGGGGGCCAGCGGAGGGTCGAGCAGCGCGGAGCCAGGGCGTCCGCGATGGTGTCCACGACGATCTGGTGCTCCCGCCGGTCCTTCTCGCTGGCCAGCAGGGCCGCCGCGTCGGCGCCGGTCCCGGCCACCGCGTCCGTGCGCACCTGTCGCCCGCGACGCAGCAGCAGCCGCTCCGGGGTGGCGCCGAGGAAGGTCGCGCCGCGCTGGCGCAGGCCGAAGATCGCGCAGCGCGGCTGGGCCTCGGCGAGCCGCGCCAGCGCGTGGACCGGGTCCAGGGGGGCGCTCGCCTGGTAGCGCGCCGCGCGGGCGACGACGACCTTCTCCAGGTGGCCGGCGGCGATCTCGGCGAGCGCGGCCTCGATGGCCTGCGCCCAGGAGACGGGGTCCGTCTCCAAGGACCGGAGCGTCCCCGAGGGGGGCTGCCCGAGCTCGGCGGCTGGCGCGCAGAGCCGAGCCAGGGTGCGCTGGATCGCGTCGGCCTCGGCGGCCGGGTCCTCCGCCAACACCCAGAGCAGCGTCTCGTCCGGGGTCTCGGCGACGACGATCCTCGGCAGGGCCAGCACGCCGGGCGCGAAGGGACCCCAGGGGTCGGCCATGGTCGGGCCGTCGAAGGGGAGGGCGACGAAGAAGGGCGGCGCAGGCAGCGCATCGCCCGCGGTCTCCCAGCGCTCCAGGGCTCGTCGCGCGCCCGCCAGCCCAGCCTCCGGCGCCACGCGGGCCGCCGTCCCCAGGCCCCAGCGGCGAGGGCCCTCGGGCGGGCTCCACAGGTAGGCGTCCTGATCCTCGGCCAGCGTCCAGGCGGCGCGCCAGGAGAGGGCTCCGGCAGGGAGTCGAAGGGCGACCCGACGCGGAGCGCGTCCGATCAACGCCGCGCCCAGCCGGACGCGGACGTCGTCGCGCCAGCTCACGGCATGGCCGGGGCGGAGAGCGGGGGGCCGAGCAGGCTGGCGAGCTGGTCGCCCTCGACGTCGAGGTCCAGCAGCAGGCGCAGGCTGAGCGCGCCCTGCTCTGCCAGCATCTGAAGCCCGGTCTGCGTGCGCAGGCCGCGGGCGGCGGCGCGCTGGAGCAGCGGGGCGTCGGGTCGGTGGTAGTTGATGTCGCAGCAGATGGCGTGGTCCGGCAGCGCGTCTACCTCGAGCAGGTCGACCACGTTGTCCGGGCCCGGCGTCGTCGCGTCGATCACGAGGTCCATGCGAGAGGCCACGCTCTGGAAGCTGCCCACCGACAGAGGCAGGGGGAAGCTGCTCACGCCGCGGTCCCGCAGGCTGGCCGCGAGCTGCTCGGCGCGCGAGAAGGTGCGGTTCAGGATGACGATGCGCTCGAAGCCGTCGCTGGCCAGGGCATGCGCGATGGCGCGCGCCGAGCCGCCCGCGCCGAGCAGCGCCGCCGACCGCCCTACGCTGGGCCCGAAGGCCTTGTGCAGCGCGAGCACGAAGCCCGCGCCGTCGGTGTTGTCGCCCACCAGCCGCCCGCTCCGCCAGGCCGCCACGTTCACGGCGCCCGCCCGCTCGGCCATGGGCGTCAGCTCGTCCATCAGCGCCAGCGCCGCCTCCTTGTGCGGGCAGGTCAGGTGCACGCCCAGGAGCTCGCGGCTCCGGATCGCCGCCAGCGCCTGCGGCAGCTCTCCGGTGCGCACCTGGATGGCCGAATAGGTGGCGTTCAAGCCCTCGCGCTCGAACAGCGCGTTGTACATGGACGGCGACCGCGACTGGCGCACTGGATCGCCGAGGATCGCGAGGCGCAGGAGGTTGTGGGTGGTCTCGGTCATCTGGGGGAAGTCATCTATCATCCCTGTGGCGCCGCGCTATCGAGACCTGCGGTGGAGCCACGATTGCGGCCTCAGTAGCAGGCGCCGAGCTCCCCCGAGCAGGTGAAGTCCGCCTCGTCTTCGTAGGCGGACGTGTACACCCGCGCGTACCCCAGCACGACGTCGTAGGAGCTGTTGTCCTCGGCGTCGGCGCCGAAGTCGCAATTCTTCGACGTCACGGAGCCCGTGTACGTGATGTAGACCCCGCCGCCATAGCTGCCGGAGCCGTTGCCCCAGACCCCGCCGCTGTCCGAGCAGTCCATGCTCATCGAGCCCCAGTAGCCGTAGAGGCCACCGCCATAGGTCGCCGTGTTGTCGTAGATCGAGGTGTCCGTATACGACGAGTAGTTGTAGTTCGTGTAGACCCCGCCGCCGTATCCCGCGCTGTTCTCGTAGATCTTCGAGTTCTCGATCTCCAAGCCTGAGTAGTAGACCCAGATCGCTCCCCCCTGGCTCGCGCTGTTCCCCGAGAGGACGGAGTCGTAGACCGTCCCATAGGTCGTAGACGTGTAGGCGCTCGTGCCGATGTACACCGCGCCGCCGTACTTGTCGGCGCTGTTGTCGGAGAAGGTGCTGCTCTCGACGTTGATGTAGGTGTCGCGCGTCGCGATGGCGCCGCCGTTGCCCTCGGTCATGTTCTCGGAGAAGGTGCTGTTGGACACGCTCAGGTCGCCGTCGTCGAGGTAGATCGCGCCGCCCTCGTCGGTGCTGATGTTCCCGGAGAAGATGCAGTCGTCGATGCTCACCACGAGGCTGTCGTCCTGCCCTTGGATGGCGCCCCCGTTCTCACCGTAGCCGTCAGCCAGCGTCAGCCCGCTCAACGCGAGCGCCCCGCCCGAGCGGTAGAGCGTGAGGATGGTCTTCTCGCCACCCCCGGAGAGCACGGTGTCCTCGGCTCCCCAGAGGCCTGTGATGCTGAGGTCGTC
>CAZKWG010000694.1:0-4437 GCA_964556105.1 uncultured Enterobacterales bacterium
AGCTGTGCAACCTGAAGCATGGCCGCAGGGCCTGCTCGGCGGCGAAGAGGGGGCGACCGTGCGCGATGCCGAAATCCAACACGACGGGCCGCCCAGCCTCGTCCACCAGGACGTTGGCCGGCTTGAGGTCGCGATGAATGACGCCCGCGTGGTGGACGCGCGCCAGGATCTCCAACAGCTCGAGGGCGGTGGGCTCGAGCTGCTCCCAGGACATCGGCCCAGGCCGACCGGGGAAAGAGCGCCCCGGCACCTCGTCCATGACGATGAAGGTCCCCGCGCCCGCCGGGCCGCTGTCGCGCATCTGCACGACCCCCGGCAGGCGCAGCCAACGCAACGCCGTCAGCTCACGACGGATCCGCCACTGCTCGCCCCGCGGGAGCGCCGGGAGCAGCTTGATCGCCACCGTCTCGCCGCTCAGCCGGTCCCGCGCCCGGAAGACCTGACCGCCGCCGCCCCGCCCCCGCGCCTCGCCGAGCACGTAGCGCCCCGCCAGGACCCGCTGCTCGACAGGCGGTGGCTCAGGGCGAGCGCTGTCGGCGTGGAGCGTCGCCGTCAGGTCACGATCCGACGGGAGAACGCTCCAGTCGAAGGTGTTCTCGGGCATGGGGGCTCCGCGCTGCGCGCCAGAGCATATCAGGCTTCGCTGTTCAATCCAGGGGAATGGTGAGCGCGACGGGGCTCCCCCCTGGCACGAGCAGCACGACGGCCACGCGCCTGGGCCCCTTCGCGCTCAGGCGGTACTCCAGGTCCAGGCCTCCCGCCGCCGAGAGATCGAAGGTCTCGGCCACGATCCGCTCCGTGGGCTTCCCACCGTAGGGGACGGCCTCCTGCTTCGGCGCCTCCCCCGAGGTCTGCGCGACCCAGGCGCCCCCTGGACCCTGGGAGGCCATCCAAATCTCCACCTTCTGAAGCGCAGGCCCGCCCGCGCTGAGCAGGCGCAGCTTCACCTTCGCGCCCTTGACCTTCGCGCGCTCCAGGCTGACCGGGAAGGGCGCGACGCGCACCGGCAGCCCGACCTGCTCCGGCGAGGTGTAGAGGGAGCGCACCGAGAGGTTGGCCGTGGTCTCGCCCGTGCGCCCAGGCTGCGCCGTGACGCGCAGGGGCACCAGCAGGCGCTCTCCCGCCCCGAGGCGCGCGCGCGCGGCGGCTCCCTCCACCGTGACGAGGCCGTCCTGCTCCGTCCCGATGACCACGCTGTAGGCTGGACCGGGTCCGGTGTTCGTGACGAGCACCGAGAGCGTGGCCGGCGGCCCGCCGTCGAAGAGCGAGACGGCGCCCCGGTCGATCATCAGCACGCTCTGCGAGGGCGGCGGCAGCACCCGCGCCGCCTCGCCGACCCGCTCGAAGAGGGGCGGCTCCATCGCCCCCCAGGTGTAGCGGCCCTCCGTCCAGCGCGCCCAGGTGCCCTCGGCGCCGAACCAGCGCAGCTCGGCCAGAGAGCCCGCGCGCCAGACGCGGATCTGGTCGCCCACGGCCTCCGCCCAGGCGTCCCCCAGGGCGACACCCGGGGACTCCGGGCGGATCCAGGGCAGATTTTCGGCGGAGGGCGCGTCGGGCGCGGCCGCGACCTCGAGCGAGGCGCAGATCGGCTGGGCGGGAGCGCATGCGGCGCGCGCCCCCGTGTCCAGGCTCAGGAGATGGTCTCCCTCCTGACGGATGGCGAGCTGCCTGGATTCGAGATCCAGCGCGAGGCGCTCCACCCGACCGGGGCCGCCGTCTCCCAGCGCCAGCGCGCCGTCCGGCCCCCACACCGCGACCCCGCCCGCCGCGCTGCCCGCCGCCAGCCAGCCATCCTGGGCGTCCAACGCGGTGATCGCGGCCTGGCTGGGCAGGGCCGCGCGCAGGTCGCCCTCTCGCGGCTCGACCCGGTAGAGCGCGCCCTGCCCCACCCAGTACAGCGCGCCGTCGGCGCCCCAGATCATCCCGCGCGGCGCCTCGGGCGTCTGAACCCCCGCGCGCGCCTGGCCCGTCGCGGCGTCGTAGATCTCCAGCGTCTCCTCGCCCTCCGAGAGCGCCGCCAGCCGGGCGCCGTCGGGAGAGAAGGCCAGGGCCGCGACCCGCCGATCCCGCGCCAGGAGCGGCGTCCGGCTGTCCAGGTCCCAGAGCCAGAGCCCCGCCCCGCCCCCCGCGAGCCGTCGCCCATCGGAGCGCAGGACCAGGGTGGAGAGCTCGGCCCCGTCGGCGAGCGGGCTCACCCCCGCCGGATCGTAGAGCTCCACCCGGCCGCTCACGCTGACGGCGAGGCGCTGACCGAGGGCGGCGTAGCTGTAGAGCGGCGCGCGGGTGTCGGGGGCCTCCAGCGGCGTGCCCGAGCTCGCGCTCCAGACGACGTGGCGGTTGTTGCCCCCCGCCTCGACCCCCGCGCCGTCCACGCTCCACTGCACGCGGGTCGCGCCCCCGGCGGCCGCCTTCCAGCGCAGCGCGCCGGTGAGCGGATCGAAGACCCAGACCGTGTCCAGGGCGAGCATCGCCGCCGCCCCGCCCGGCCCCAGCGCCATCGCCGTCGGCGTGAGGGGTGGCGGTGGCGGCGCCTTCTTGCTCTTCTTCTTGGGCGCGGGCGCGGGCGGCAGCCGGGCCGGGCTCACCGCGCCGCTGGCCGGATCCACCACCCAGAGGGAGAGCCCGTCGCTGACCAGCAGCGCGCCCGCGCTCCAGCCCAGCAGGAGCCGCTCCCCCGGGAGCGTCTGCGAGAGCGCCGTGCGCCGCGAGACGCTGGGCCCGGGCGCGGCGACGCCCTCGGGCACCACCGAGGGCTGGGGAGGAGCGGCCCGCGCAGGCGCGAGCAGACCGAGGAGGAGGAGGATGGCTTGCACGCCGGGCAGCGTAGCAGCCGCGCGCGCCCCGCAGAAGGGCGCCAGAGAGAGCGCGCCTCTACAGCCACTTCCGGTGACGGAAATAGATGACCAGGCCCAGCGTGATCGCGCCCATGAAGCCCAGCACGCCGAAATAGCCGTATCGCCAGGTCAGCTCGGGCATGTACTGGAAGTTCATCCCGTAGATGCCGACGATGAAGGTCAGCGGGATGAAGATGGCCGTGATCACGGTCAGCACCTTCGTGATCTCGCCGATCTTCTGGTTGGACAACGCGATCTGCGTGTCCAGCAGGTTGGTGAGCCCGTCGCGCAGGCTCTCGATCTGGTCCAGCACCTGCGCGACGTGGTCGGAGACGTCGCGCAGGAAGACCTGGGTCTCCGGCTGCACCAGGGGGTGCTGGCCGCGCTCCAACATGCCCAGCGCCGCCGTCAGCGGCATGACGTGCTTGCGCACCACCTGCAGCTCCTGGCGCAGCAGGTGGATGTGGCTGGGCAGATCGCGCAGGCTGTCGGGGTCGCCCGTCAGGATCTGGCGCTCCAGCTCGTCGGTGGCGGCGGTGAAGCGCTCCAGCACCTCGAAGTAGCGGTCCACCGTGGCGTCCAGCAGCGAGTAGGCCAGGTAGTCCGCCTTCATCTTGCGCATCCTACCTCTACCGTCGCGCAGGCGGCAGCGCACCGAGTCGAAGGTGTCCTCCGGCAGCTCCTGGAAGGTGATCACCCAGCCTCGCCCCAGCACCAGGCTGATCTGCTCCGGCAGGATGCGGAAGCCGTCGTGCTCCTCCTTGACCTGAAAGGCCTTGAAGACCAGGAAGAGGTGCTCTTCGTACTCCTCCATCTTGGTGCGCGAGCTGGCGTTGAGCACGTCCTCGACCAGCAGCGGGTGCAGCTTGAAGTGCTCGCCCACGGTGGTCACCAGGGAGACGTCGTGGAGGCCGTCCACGTCCACCCAGCGCACGGCGACGTCGCGCGGCAGGCTGAGGTTCACCGCCTCCATCCCGCGGTGCTCGCGCAGCGTGTCGAGGTCGAAGTCCATCACCGCCACGCCGATCTCGTGGGTGCGCGCCTCGCCGATGTAGACCGGCGTGCCCGGGGCGAGCCCGGACTTCTTTTTTCGGCTGTGACGGGAGACAGGCATGCGCGGCAGAGCGTAGCGCAGCCGGCGGGGCGCTGGCCAGTAGACGGGCCGCGCAGGGAGGGGCAGCGCACGGTGGAGGCCATGTTCAAAGATTGTTCAAATATCGATATTGGCAGAGATTGAACAGGTTCATTACTATTCAAAAGCAGTTCAACTCGCGCCCGCCTCCCGAGGTCCCCATGTCCACACCCCAGACCTCCCTCCTGGATGAGGTCTTCTTCGTCAACTCCGACATCCTCGCCGCCAGCCTCGTCAGCACGGACGGCACCATCCTGGCGCACCGCGGGCAGGAGGACGCCGCGCTCTCCGCGCTGGGCGCCATGCTGGCCGTGGTCGCGGGGCGCGCCGTCACCGAGCTGGGACGGGGAATGCTCACCTCGGTCCTGGTGGAGGGGGACGAGGGCTTCGTGGTGGTCGAGCCGGTGGACGATCAGTCCGTGGTCGCCGTCGTCGCTCACCGCGGAGCGGCGCCGGCGCTGGTGATCTCCG
>CAZKWG010000695.1:0-4436 GCA_964556105.1 uncultured Enterobacterales bacterium
CCCGGCGGCAGGGTGCGGGCGTAGGGCACGTCCTCCAGGCTCGGGGTGCCGAGGACCATCAGCGCGCCGCCCGGACGCGCTCCCCAGGGTGTGGCGAGCGGGTGGAGGCCGGGCAGGACACCAACCAGGAGTGGAGAGAGCCAGAGCACGGCGAGGAGGGCCAGGGCGGACCTGCGGGTCGCCGGGGTCCAGGCCAGGACCACCCCCCCGCGACCAGGGCGAGGACCAGCCCGTGCTCGCGCACCAGCGGCAGCACCCCGGCCAGCGCGGCGGCGGCGAGCGCGGCGCCGCGGGACCCGCGCGTGGCCAGGGCGAGCAGGCCGGCCAGCGCCACGCTGAGCAGCGCGATCAGGCTGTCCGGCTGCACCTGCTGAGCGAAGCCCATCCCGTCCGCGCAGAGCCCCGCGCCCAGCGCCGCGAGGACGCCCGCGCCTCGGCTCGCCCCCGCCGCTCGCGCCGCCAGCAGCACCGCCCCCGGCACCAGCGCGGCCGAGATCAACGACACCGCCACCGCCGCCGGCACAAGCGCCACGCCGCTCGCATGCAGCGCCGCGACCAGGGCCGGGTACCCGGGGGGAACCAGCGGCGGCGCGCTCGCCAGCAGATCGCGCGCCGTCAGCCCCCACAGCGCGGCGTCCGTCCCGGAGGCTCCCCAGAGCTCCCAGCGCTGGCGCCAGAGCAGGCCCGCGCCGAGCTGGAGCGCCGAGAGGCTCGCCGCCAACGCCAGGTCTCCCGAGCCCGGCCGCGCGTCCTTCAGCGAGGCCCCCGCGCGTGCTCGTCGTGACCCTGCCGCTCCTGCGCCTGCGTCACCTCGCCCAGCTCGCGGACGATGCGGGCCATGCGCTCGAGCTGGCCGTAGATGCGCTGCATGCGGGCCGGGATGTCCTCGGGCAGGTCGCGCCGAAGCTCCAGCATCTCGATGGTGCCCATCACCGCCGTCAGCGGCTGGTTCAGCTCGTGGGCGACGTTGGCCGCCGCGCGGACCATCCCCACCCGGCGCTCGTTCTCGATGATGCGCTCGGCGGTCTCCTCGAGGCGCGCGCGCAGCGCGCCCATCTCCCGCAGGTCCGTGATCAGGAGGAAGCTGCCTTCGGGCTCGCCCTGGGCGTCCACGATGTCGCCGGCG
Source organism: uncultured Enterobacterales bacterium (assembly GCA_964556105.1). Classification (GTDB taxonomy): domain Bacteria; phylum Myxococcota_A; class UBA796; order UBA796; family CAZKWG01; genus CAZKWG01. The sequence continues at coordinate 1,127 of CAZKWG010000695.1, forward strand.
ATGAGGCGGCCGGGGATGTGCTCGCCGGTGCGCGAGCGCAGACGCACGTCGGGGACCTCGATCACCGCGCCCTCGGCGACGCGGATCTCGGCGAAGACGCGGTTGCTGTCGCTCGGGTCGGCGTATAGGTCGGACGCGTGGAGATGCTGGACGGCGTCCTCGGTGCGGTAGCCGAACATGCGCTCGGCTGCCGGGTTCAGGCGCAGGATCTTCCCGCGCAGGTCGGCCGTGACGATGGGGTTCGGCGAGTAGTCCAGCACGCGGTCGAGCAGGGCGCGGACGCGCGTGAGGTCTTCGCTGACCTTCTGGCCCTTGCGCGCGGTGCTGCGCAGACGGTGGCGCCAGCGATCGGCGTAGGCCACCAGCGAGGAGCAGCGCGCGAGCAGCTCCGCCGGCTGGGGCAGGCTGGTCAGCACCTCGGTGGCCCCCGCGCGCAGGGCCTGCTCGACGAGGTCGTTGCGCGGCACGAGGGCGAGGATCGGCTCGTCCCGGGTGGAGAGGCCCGCCAGGTTGCGCTCGTCTACGGAGTCCTCGCGCATCGTGGTGCCGTCGAACCAGACGATGATCAGGTCGCCGGGGTCGGCCACGGTCATCCCTGCGCGCTCGAGCGAGCGCCGCACGGCGCTCGGCATCCCGCCGCGGAGGGTGACGCGAATCACGCCTGCTTCTCCAGGTCGAAGGCCCGGATGGCCGCGGCGTGAACCAGGGGCTGCGGGACGCCGGCGGCGCGGGCGACGGCGCGGACGTCCTCGTGCTCGGGGGCGGCGTGCAGCAGCTCGCCGTCGAGCGAGCCCAGCTTCACCCGCACCTCACCCCAGGGGGTCTGGACCGCGACGTGGCGGCGGTCGAGGACGCGGCGATCCGCGGCGTGGCGGCGCACCCCGAAGCTCGACCCGTGGCGGAGCAGGGCGCGCTCCACCGCGTCCACCTGGGCCGGCGCTGCCAGGGCCTGAACCCACAGCCCGCTGCGCCCCTTCTTCATCAGCACGGGCACGGCGAAGGCGTCCAGGGCGCCGGCCTCCAGGGTCGCCTCGAGCAGCGCCGGCAGGTGCTCGCCGCTCAGATCGTCCATCTGCGTCTCGAGGACGATGACCTGCGTGGGCGAGCTCGCCGCGCGCGCCTCGCCGAGGATCACCCGCACGACGTTGGGCAGGTCGGCCGGGTTCCGCGTCCCTGCGCCGTGCCCAACCGCGCGGATCACCATCTCCGGCTTGGGCCAATGCTCGGCGAGGGCCGTGACGAGCGCGGCCCCCGTGGGCGTGACGTGCTCGCGCCCCGGCGGCCCTGGGACCACGGGCCAGCCGCGCAGCAGCTCCAAGGTCGCCGGCCCGGGGAGCGGGATCAGGCCGTGCTCGGTGCGGATAATGCCGCTGCCCGTGGGGAGGGCGCTGGCGACGAGACGATCGACGTCGAGCTGCTCCAGGAGCAGGCAGGCGCCGACGATGTCCACGATCGAGTCCACGGCGCCCACCTCGTGAAAGGCGACCGCCTCGACGTCCATCCCGTGGACGTGGGCCTCGGCGATGGCCAGACGACCAAAGACGGCGAGCGCGCGCGCTCTCGCGCGGGGAGGGAGCGGCGCCGCCTGGAGCATAGCGCGGATGTCCGCCCAGGATCGGTGGGGTTGCCCCGGCCAGGGGTCGAGCTGGACATGGCCGTGACCATGAACATGGTCATGTCCGTGACCATGTCCGTGACCATGGGTGTGACCATGTCCGTGATCGTGCGCTCGCGGGCTCGGCTCTGGCGGGGCGGGCAGCGCGGAGACGGCCTCCGCAGGGAGCGGCTCGGGCGCGACCAGAAAGTAGCGCGCGGCGAAGGGGCCACGGTAGACCTGGCTCAGCGTGAGCGTGTAGCCATAGACGGGCAGCGCGCGCAGCTCCTGGCGGAGCTGATCGAGGTCCGCGCCGAGGTCGAGCAGGGCGGCGCAGAGCATGTCGCCGGCCAGGCCCGCGAAGGCGTCGATGTACAGCACGCGGCCGCTCAAGCTCTCTCCTCCCCCGGGAGGCGGTTCATGCGCGAAGCCACCATCGCGGCGCCAAAGCCGTTGTCGATGTTGACCACGCTGATGCCGACCGAGCAGCTGTTCAGCATCGTAAAGAGCGCTGCCAGCCCACCCATGCTCGCACCATAGCCGACGGAGGTGGGCACGGCGATCACCGGGCGCTCCACGAGGCCGGCCACGACGCTCGGGAGCGCGCCTTCCATGCCCGCGACCACGATGAGCACGCTCGCCTCGCGCAGACGCTGGACGTGCCCGAGCAGGCGGTGCAGCCCGGCGACCCCGACGTCGTGGATGCGCAGCACGGGGTTGCCCATCACCTCGGCGACGAGGGCGGCCTCCTCGGCCACAGGCAGGTCGCTGGTGCCCGCGCAGATCACGGCGATGGGCCCGAGGGTGCGCGGTCGCGCGGCCGGCGGGTCGGAGGGCAGGTGCAGACAGCGCGGCACCGGATGCCAGATCACGGCGGGGAGGGCCGCCTTGACCTGCGCGGCCTTGTCGGCCGAGACGCGGGTGACCAGGCCCTCCTGGCCGGCGGCGTGCAGGCGCTCCAGGATGCCGACGATCTGCTCGCTCTCCTTGCCCGCGCCGTAGACCACCTCCGGGTGACCGGTGCGCACGGATCGGTGCAGATCGACGTGCGCGTAGCCCAGCTCTCCGCCCGTGAGGTCGGAGATGGACGCCAGCGCGCCGTCCAGCGAGACCTCGCCGGAGACGAGCGACTGGAGCAGGTTTCGAAGCCGAAGGCGATCCATGGCGGTTCCAGGGCGGGCTCGCGACGGAGGAGCCCCGACGGGTGAAGCTCCGGTCTATCCGAGCCCTGCGCGATGGTCACGATCTCGGTCGCGCGGACATTGACGACCGGGGGGCGCGCGGGCACCATCATGGGTAGCTCGAGCCGGTTGGGTCACGATGACGTGCGCGCTGCTCCTGGTCCTGTCCAACGCCCTGGCCGGTGATCGACCGCTCTACGACGAGGCGGTGCGCCTCATCGAGCGCCATTACCTGCGCCTGTCCACCGTCGATCCGGAGCTGGCTTTTCTGGGCGCGGCGGAGGCCGCGGAGAGCGCTGTTCCCTGGCTGATCGTGGACTCGAGCGGCTCACAGCTCGCGCTGCACCACGGCGGTGGCGGACCCTTCGCCCGCCTCGAGCGCGCGCCGAAGAGCCTGGGCGAGCTCCCCGCGGCCCTGGAGCGGCTGGAGGACGCCATCCTCGCCGAGGGCTCGGCCCTGCCCGACGACGTGGAGCTGTCGGTAGAGCTGCTGCGCGGGACGATGGAGGCCCTCGACCGACCCTCCGTGGTCATG
>CAZKWG010000696.1:0-4434 GCA_964556105.1 uncultured Enterobacterales bacterium
GTTAACGGGCGCGGCCACCACCACGCGCCCGTCGTCCGCGTACAGCACGAGCCACCACTCGCCGGTCTCCTCCAGCACCGGCGCCGCGGGCAGCTCGCCCGCCTGTGCGCTGCCCGTGGGGCTGGTGAGGCGGTATCGGCTCAGGCCCTGCCCCTGAAGCGTCAAGGGCTCGGACCGTTCGAGCTGCCGCGGGAAGGGGGCGACCGTGCGCGAGGCGCGCCCGATCAACGCGACCCAGCGGTCCTCCGATCCCACGCGCGCGCGGGCCAGACCGAGCTGATCGCCGGGCTTCAGGCCGGCCCGCAGGACGGTGATCAGCTCGTCGGGCGACCTCCCGGCCTCCACCGCGGCGAAGGAGATGCTGCGCAGCGGATAGGGGTAGCCGGCTCTCCAGGCGGCCCAGCGGGCCTGCCCGAGCTCCGGCGACCGATCGGCGGCGAGGGCCAGGGAGCCGGCGGCCCCGCTCAGCGCCTCGACCCAGGGGAGGCCCTCGGCGGCCTGCGCGACGAGCGGGTCACGCGGCATCCCCCCTTCGGCGGCGTAGAGGTCGGCCTCGGGCGCGGCGAGGATCGGCGGCTGATCGGGATCGACGGCCGCCTTCGGGGCGCCACGATGGGCGCAGGCGACGAACAACAACGTGAGGATCAGCACGGCGCACGCTCCAGGGACGGTCTAATCCGCCGCGCGGCGGCGGACATACGGAGGGGGCAACCCCCGCCGGCGCGCGCTTCTTCCCGCGCGCCGCGGAATCGAACCCCGCCCAGACGGGTTTGAATCCCCTGGCGCCGCCGCCAGAACAGGGTATGTATACAGTAAGATGAAAGTCCGCGTAAACCCTCTCGTGCTCGCCGCCGCCCTCGGGCTGCTCGGTCCGGCCGCTCTCGACGAAGAGACGCCCGGTCCGGTGGGTCTGTGGCGACGGGAAGGTGGCGCCCCGGACGCCTCGGCCGACCAGCTCGGCGAGCGCATCGAGGTGCTGGCGATCGAGGACCGCTTCTACTTCGACGAGGGACAGGGGACGGGCCTCGCGGACGCGGGCACCTGGACCCGGCTCGCCGACGGCGCGCTCGTGCAGGAGCTCGCGCTGGGCAGCGCCCTCGTCCGCCGTGAGTTCCGGGCCGAGGAGGACATCCTCGCCGTGCGAACCCTGGTGCAGTCCGACGGCGAGCGACATGAGCTCGAGGCGCGCTTCACCCGCCTCGGCTGAAGACCCGGCGAGCGCTCAGCCGCTGCCGATGGCCGTGGAGACCACGGTCGCCACGTAGGTCCAGACCTCCACGACCTCGCTGGTCATGTAGGTGAGGCCGGCGATCGCGAAGATCGCCGTCAGAGCGGCGATCATGGCGTACTCCGTCGCCGTCGAAGCCTGCTCGTCGCTCAGGAGCCGAGCGAGGCGCTTGATGATCGGCTCCATTTGTGCCTCCTGGTAGCTTCCTATGCAGTTTAGCGCAGGCGTCAAGAATTTTCCCACCCAGGAAAAAAACTTTGCAAAGCGCCGTTCAAACTAGACCGAACTACCCGATCCCGGGAGGCTGTCGGCGACGCACGTCGACTCCGCATGGTTGTACCACCCCTTCCCCGGCTCCCGGCGCTCCACCCGCACGGGGGTGATCCCCGACCCCCGGTGCGCGCCATCGCAGAAGGGCTGATTCTGTGAGCGCCCACAGGCGCACCACCAGCGCTGGCCGGCGTCATCGTTGAGGTCGAAGGTGGCCCGTTGGGCCGCGACCGGATCCATGGGTGTCTCCCCGAAGTGGCTCACCAGATTAACCTGTCGTGGTGAACATCCCGCCCCGCCTCCGCGCGCTCGCGCCAATTCTCGCCCTGCTGGCGCTCACGGCCCTCAGCTACGCGGCCCTGTGGGGCGCCAGCTTCGCCTGGGACGACGAGGCGCTGGTCCGCGACAACCAGTGGACCGGCGATCTGGGGAAGCTGCCCGAGCTCTTCCGCCGCGACCTGTGGAGCACCACCCGACTCAGCTCGCTGGAGAGCGGCTACTACCGGCCGCTCTTCCTGGTCTCGCTCGCCGTGGACCGCGCGCTGTTCGGGCTCTCCGCCTCGGCCGCCCACGCCGTCTCGCTGGGCTGGCACCTCCTGGCCGTGGCCGCCCTCTATGGGCTGCTCCGGCGGCTGGTGCCCGAGGACCGCGCGCTCCTCGGCGCGACCCTGTTCGCCCTGCACCCGGTGCAGTCCGAGGTGCTGGCCCTGGTCGCCGCGCGGAACGACAGCATGGCGGCCAGCATGACGCTGGCGGCGCTCTGGCTCATCGCCGACGCCCCGCTGCGCCCTGGGCGCGCCGCGCTGGCCGGGATCCTCACCTTCTGCGCGCTCCTCTCCAAGGAGAGCGCCGCCCTGGCGCCGGGGCTCCTGCTGGCCCTGGACCTGGCGCGCTGGCGACGGCCTGGCCCTCCCCTGCGCTATGTGCCGCTCTTCGGCGCGCTCGCCGCCTACCTCGGGCTGCGCGCCTGGGCGGGCGTGGGCGGCTCGCTGGACGCCGTCGATCACGGTCTGTCCATCCTCGGCGATCGGCTGGGCGAGGTCGCCGCCGCATATGCCGGGATGCTGGTCTGGCCCTGGCCGCTCAGCCCGGCCCGACACATCCACTACCTGCCCCCCCTCTCGAGCGCGCTCCCCGCGCTGTTCGTGCTGGCGGGCCTGGTCGTCGCGGCGCTGCGCTGGGGCGAGCGCCGTGGGCTCGTGCTGGCGGGACTCGGCTGGGCCGCCCTGACCTTCGCGCCCACCCTCGCGGCGACCCTGGACAAGGGCCTCCTCGGCGAGCGCTACCTCTATTTTCCCGTCGCCGGCCTCGCCCTGGCGCTGGCCGCCGCCCTGCCCCGCGCCCCGCGCGCCTGGTCCCTGCTGCTCGCCCTGCCCTGCGCGGTGGTCCTGCAGCTCCGCCTCCCCCAGTGGAAGGACAGCCGCTCCGTCTGGGAGGCCGCCCACGCCGCGCGACCTACCCCGTTTACGATGGCGGGGCTGGGCTGGTACCTGCACCGCGACGGCGAGCTGGAGGCGGCCCTGCCCCTGCTGGTCGGAGCGCTGGAGGGAGAGCCGCCCTACCGCGACGTCTGCGAGCTGGTCGCGCTGGCCCACCTCGAGGCGAAGAAGCCCGCCGAGGCGGCGCGCGTCGGGCTCTGGGCGCTCGAGGAGCGCGGCTGCCCGACGAACGGCGAGCTGGTCAACCACACCGCGCTGGCGCTGGCCAGCGTCGGGCGTTGGGACGAGGCCGGCGAGATGGCCAGGGCGAAGGCGGGGGGACCGGCCGGGACCGGCGTCGTCGTCATCGCCGCCGCCTGGGCGCGCGCCGGCAAGCTGGAGGCCGTCACCGCCCTCGCCCCCCGCGTCCCTGGCCCGCCGTCTTTCGAGAGCCGCGTGGCGAAGCTGCTGCGCCTGGCGGGCGAGGACGCCGTGGCCGCGCAGGTGAGCGCGCTGGAGTCACGATGATGCGCGATCACCTGCCCACCCTGAGCCGTACCGCTCCCATGCTCACCCTGCCCACGCTCCTGCTGCCGCTCGCGCTCCAAGGCTGTCACCGCTCCGTGCCCACCGCGGACGCGGGGCTCGACACCGGCAGGGGCGCGCTGCTCCTTCGAGGCGCCGCCGTGCTCGGGCTGGCCGAGGAGGGCTTCGAAGAGGGCGCGAGCCTGGACCTGCTCATCAAGGATGGCCGGATCACCGCGATCGGCGCGGCCGGCACGCTGTCCGGCGAAGGAGACGTGGTCGCGCTGGACGGGCGATGGATCACGCCGGCCTTCATCGACAGCCACGTCCACTTTGCCTACCGGCGGGACCTCGAGGGCTTCGCCGACGGCGGCGTCGCCGGCGCGGTGGACATGGCGGCGCCGCTCGAATTCCTCAGCTCCGACACGAGTCCGCTGATCGTCAAGGCCAGCGGCCCGATGGTGACCGCCGAGCAGGGCTACCCGACCCAGAGCTGGGGCTCCAACGGCTATGGGCTGGAGTGCGCCGACGCGACGGCCGCCGCCGAGGCGGTGCGAACCCTCGCCGCCAGGGGGGTGAACCTGATCAAGCTCCCGGTCACCAGCGCGCCGGTGCTGGAGGACGAGGCCCTGGCCGCGGCGGTGGAGGCGGCGCACCGGCTCGGGCTCCTGGTGGCGAGCCACGCGCTGGAGGACGACGCGGCGGAGCGCGCGGCGCGCGCAGGGGCCGACGTGCTCGCCCACACGCCGACAGGCCGGCTCGACGACGCGACGGTGGCCCTGTGGCAGGGCAAGGCCGTGGTGAGCACCCTGGACGCCTTCGGCGGGACGGCGACCACCGTGGAGAACCTCGCGGCGCTGCGCGCGGCGGGGGCGACGGTGCTCTACGGCACAGACTTCGGGAACACGCGCACCGCGGGCGTGGACCCCGCCGAGATCGCGCTGCTCCAAGAGGCGGGCCTGGACGGCGCCGCCATCCTCGCCTCCGGGACCT
>CAZKWG010000697.1:0-4427 GCA_964556105.1 uncultured Enterobacterales bacterium
CCTCGCGGACGATGCCCAGGTCCAGGCCCAGCACGCCCGACCAGAGCAGGTGACCGTCGGGTCGGATGCGGTCGTAGCGGGTGGCGTCGGCGTTCGGCAGGCGGAAGCCGTGCAGGCGCAGCCGCTTGCGGTCGTAGACGAAGTACTCGCTGATCCCCATGCGGGCGTAGCGGACGACGTTCTCCAGCAGGTCCTTGGAGGGATCTCCCGCGTGGAGCACCTCGATCACCAGGTCCAGCCCGCGCCCCTCGTCGTTGACCACCCAGGCGGTGCGCTGGTCGGACTCGCCCGGCGACGCGACGTCCACCACCGCCAGGAAGTCCGGGGCGAAGACGCGCTCTCCCGGGTAGTGAACCGGCAGCTCGGTGCCGAGGTAGATCCGCCGCCCGATGCGCGCGAAGTAGTCGCCGAGGATCTGCCGGATGGCGATCTTCGCGTTGATGTGCGGCGCCCCCTCCGGCATCAGCTCGGCCTCGCGCTGGAGCGCGGCGAGCGCATCGGTCAGGAAGTCCTCCCGCGCGCGCGGGCTCATGGCGCGCCAGACCTCGGCGGTCGGGGCGAGGGGCAGCTCGAGGGCGGGTTCCGGGGTCGGGAGGAGGGAGGTCATGGGTGGATCTTATCTTGGCGCGGCGTCCGTACACCAGCGGCCCGGCGCGTCCGTTATTCTTGGCCGACCTCTCGGAGCCCACCGATGCGCCTCCTGCTGATCGCCCTCGCCGCCGCCCTCGCCCAGGACGCCGCGCCCGCGCCCACCCCGCCGCCCGCTGAGGTCGTCGCCCCCGCGCCGGTCGAGGTGGTGGCGCCCGAGCCCGTCGCCAGCCGCGGCACGGTCATCTTCATCCACGGCCTCTACCTGAACGGCCGCTGCTGGGACAACTGGGCGCCCCGTTTCCAGGCGGCCGGCTTCACCACCCTGGTCCCCGACTGGCCAGGGCACGAAGGTGATCCTCCTGCCCTGCGCGCGGCCATCCCCGAGGACGCGCTGCGCGGCCTCAGCCTGGAGGATGTCGTCGAACACTACCGCCAGATCGTCAAGGCCCAGCCCGAGCCGCCCGCCCTCGTCGGCCACAGCATGGGCGGCCTCATCGTCCAGATCCTGCTCGCCGAGGGGCTCGGCCGGGCCGGCGTCGCCATCCACTCCGCGCCGCCCAAGGGCGTCTTCTCTTACGACGCGGACTTCCTCCGCTCCAACCGGCCCTCGCTGCGCCCGGGCAAGAAGCCGATCCTGCTCACGACCGAGCAGTTTCGCTTCGCCTTCGGCAACGGGGTGCCCGAGACCGAGTCCGACCACTTCTACGACTGGTACGTGGTGCCCGAGTCCCGCCGCGCCTCCCGCGGGCCGATCACCCGCCAGGGCCGCGTGGACTATGACGCGAAGAAGGCCCCGCTGCTCTTCCTGGCGGGGGACGAGGATCACGTCATCCCCGCCCAGCTGAACCGCTCCAACCAGGAGGCCTACCCGCCCGAGGCCGGCACCGTGGAGCTGGAGCTCATGCCCGGCCGCACCCACCTGACCCTGCTGGAGCCCGGCTGGGAGGGCGTCGCCGACAAGGTCATCGGCTGGCTGGGGCGGTACATGGCCGTCCCGGCTCAGACGCCGTGATCCTTCGCCAGGGCCGTGAGCGCGTCCGTGTAGACGTGCGCGCGGCGCTCGGCGAAGCCGTCGATGATGAGTCCCGAGGCCCCGAAGAAGACCAGGCCGATGCCCAGCCCGTGGGCGAGATCCGCCTTCAGCCCGAAGCGCAGCCCGACGCCCAGCACGATGCAGATCGCGTAGGCCGTCAGGTAGGTTGACCAGTTGGCGTTCACCTTCTCCATGCGCGGCTGCTCGGCGGCCAGCATGGCGACCGGGTCGGCCTGGAGCTGCTGCTCGAGCTGGCTCACCTGGGCGGAGGTGCGCAGGCCCACCGAGCCGCCGACCAGCAGGCCCACCAGGCCCATCAACGCCATGGGGATGGCGAGACCGACGCCGAAGGCGTTGCGCTCGGCGCGGATCGCCACGGCCGCGAAGCTCAGGCAGAGGATCCCGTAGGGGACGAGGAAGTACAGGCTCTCGATGCGCTCGCCGCGGAAGTAGGCGTGCATGGCGTCGCTGAACATCGGTGCTCCGAGGGGCTTGGGGGGGTGGTCTGCGCGCGGTCCGTGCTTACCCATGCTCGCACAACCGGAGACCTCATGTACCAGCGTCCGCAGCAAGATCTGAACGGCTACACCCCTACCGCGGCGGGCGCCCAGGCCGCCTTCCACGCCGACGTGGTCGCGGAGGTCTCGAAGGCCGTCGCGCGCGATCCAGTCGTGGTTGTAGGGATGGCGACCAACCCCTTCGTCGGGAAGGCGCGCAAGGCCCTCGAATCGGCGGGCGTGAGCCACACCTACCTGGGCTACGGCGGCTACCTCTCCCAGTGGAAGCAGCGCCTGGCCATCAAGATGTGGAGCGGCTGGCCCACCTACCCGCAGGTCTTCGTCAAGGGTGTGCTCGTCGGCGGCTTCACCGAGCTCGACGCCGCGATCAAGAGCGGCGACCTGAAGCGCTGGCTCGAGCAGGGGCCGCCGCGGGCCTGAGGTCTTGGCGGGCCGCGGGAACGGGTGATAGAATTGGCTCATGGCCGAAGCTGCGCTGAAGAAGACCTACGCGACCCTCGAGGATCTGCTGGCGATCCCCGAGGGTGAACGGTTTCACGAGCTGCTCGCGGGGGAGATCGTGCAGAAGGCGATGCCCTCCCTCGCCCATGGGGACGCCCAGCTTCGGCTCGGCGCCTTCGTTCAGCCGATCCGTCGGGGGGGCGGTGGTTCAGGCGGCGGCTGGGTCTTCGCCTCAGAGGCGGAGATCGAGCTCGATCCCTACAACGTCGTCCGGCCCGATGTGTCAGGCTGGCGGCGAGAGCGTATGGCCACCAGGCCGCGCGTCTTCCCCTGTCCCATCATCCCCGACTGGATCTGCGAGATCCTCTCGCCGAGCAATTCCCGCGTCGATCTCTGGGAGAAGCTCGGCCTCTACCACGCCGCCGGGGTCCAGCACTACTGGATCCTCGACCCCGACAAGCGCACCCTGCGCGTGCATCGCTGGACCCAGACCGGCTACCTGGGCGTGCTGGAGGCGAAGAGCCCGCGCGTCGTCCAGGCCGAGCCCTTCGACGCCGTCGATCTGCACCTCGCCGACCTCTTCGACGACGAGGAGCCGGACGCCGCGCCGCCCGCTACAGGTTGATGCTGTCCACCAGCCCGTCGCTGATGCCGAACTCGCCGGTGCCGTTCAGGGACGTGTCGCCGATGGACAGGTCGGCGCGCGACCACCAGACGTAACTGACGCGGTAGGCGTCGCCGGTCGGCCAGAACTCGACCTGGTCCGGGTCGCCGATCTCGTCGAGGAAGCAGGCGATGTTCGCGCCCAGGCCCAGCCCGTCCGTGGTGCCGCCGCTGTAAGGCAGCTCGACCGTCAGGCTGATCACCCGATCGCCTGGGTTGAGCACGCCGTCCGCGTCCTCGTCGTCGTAGCTCGCGGAGATCCCGTTGGCCCAGAGGTGCGAGACGTAGGTGAACACATAGCCCTCGTACGTGATCGTGTAGAGGGAGGTGGCGTCCGGTGTTCCGAAGGTGGCGAACGCGTCGGAGACCGAGTCCCCCACGCAGAGGCCGTCCACGCAGTGCCCCTCGAGATCCAGGCTCCCATCCCCGCTGATCGGCGCGCAGGGCTCGAGATCGTCCAGCACGTCGTCGAGCGTGGTCGGCTCGTCCTCGACGACCGCGCCGGTCTCGCCGGACTCCGCCGTCTCGGCGCCGCCGCCCGTGTCGCCCGTCTCGGCGGCGCCCGTGTCGGTGTCTTCTCCCGTTGGCGCGCCTGTGTCGGCGTCCTCCCCGGTCTCCGTCGAGAGGATCTGGTAGCAGAGACCGTCCTCGCGGAGCTCGAAGCCCTTCTCGCAGGTGGCGGTCCGACAGGCGAGCGCGCTCAGCAGGAGCAACATGGCGAACCTCTCTACAGGTTGTGTGGCCACAGGTTGTGTGGAGACGACGCTGTAGAGGTAGGGCGGCCGCGCCTGCTGTTAACGGGCCCGCCGCGCCGGGCCAGAGGCTCCCCTCAGGGGGCGGCGAGGTCCGCGCGCGCGAAGACCTCTGGCCGGCGTCGGTCAGGGCCAGATGACGATGACGTTGCCGCCGATCTCGCAGAACCCGCCCGCGGCGTTCGCCGGCCAGATGATGATGGGGTTGTTGCCGATCTTCGTCGCCAGACAGTGGTCGGCGGTGGGGTCCACGGTGCTGTAGAGGGTCTCTCCGTCGGGCAGGCTCACGCTGCACACGCCCTCGGCCTGGCTGACGTCGACGACGTTCAGGCTCGATCCGTCCCGGGCTTCGAGCAGCACGCAGGGGTCATCGGAGAGCGCGGCGCTCGTAAGGCAGAGAGGGGCAGCGACAACCAGGGCGCGAGACAG
>CAZKWG010000698.1:0-4394 GCA_964556105.1 uncultured Enterobacterales bacterium
ATCCCGACGAGCGTGCTCATCGAGATCGGGCGCGAGGTGGCCGACGTGCTCGATCGCGCCTACAACGCCCTCGATCACGAGGGGCGACCGCTCGCGCTGATGCATCGCGACATCAAGCCGGCCAACGTCATGTTGTGCGTCGGCGGCGCCATCAAGGTGTTGGACTTCGGGGTCGCCAAGGCCCAGGCGAGCTGGCGCGAGTCGCTGACCCTGCATGGCGAGACCTGGGGGACGCCGGGATACATGTCGCCTGAGCGTCACTTTGGCGAAGACTCACCGACCAGCGACATCTACTCGCTGGGCGTCATGCTCTACCAGCTCAGCGTGGGCCAACGTTTCGGCCGGGCCGTCCCCGACCCGCGCGAGCACGGGCTGCGCCTCGGCGACGCCGCGGACAAGCTGATCCGTGTTGGCGCGAGCCCCGACCTCGTCCACCTGATCACGACGATGATGGCCTTTCACGCCGCGGACCGTCCGAGCGCGCGGGAGGTCGTCTTCGCGCTCACCGCGCTGCGCCGGCGGCACCCAGAGCCCTCCGTGCAGGCCTGGAGCGAGGTCGCGCTGGCCATCGCGCAGACCGCCCGCGAGGAGAAGACCTGGGGGCCCGATCCCGGCGCTCAGACGCTCTGGGCGCACGAGGAGGAGAACGGATCGGGCGGCCCGACCCTCCAGGTGGCGCCGCCTCCGCCCGAGGCTCCCGCGCGGCCTCGCGCGCCGCGGCACACCCCGCTCGTCGGAGGGCTCCTCGGCGTCCTCGCGCTGGCCACGCTCTCGCACCTCCTCGGGCGCGCGACCATCCCGCCTGCGCCGCCCGCCGCGCCTGCAGCGGTCGTTGCGCGCGTCGCTCCCGCCCCTGACCTCGGGGGCGCCGCTCCCGACCTGGCCCTCGCGCCTCCGAGGTCGCGGGCCCTGGAGCCCGAGGCTCCCCCCGTCGTGGCGCGGCCTCCTGCGCCGGCTCGCCCCCCAACCGTCGTCGCCGCGGCGGCGGTTGAGGCGGCGGGCGAGGCGGCGGTCGAGGCGGCGAGCGAGGCGGCGGTCGAGGCCGCGCCAGAGACAGAGGCGCACGGAACCGTGATGATCAAGGGGGATCCGCTCGATCTCGTCGTCGTCTCCGCCGCGGGCAGCTTCCCCGTGCCCGGCGCCGTGCCCGAGGGCACCTACACGCTGCGCGCCAGCTTCGGCGCCGAGTCGATGGATCTGGGCGCGATCTCCGTCCCCGCCGGCGGGCTGGTCAGCCTCCGTTGCGACGCGATCGCGCGGACCTGCCGTTAGCGGACGGTCAGCGCCTCGGCGCCCAGCTCGGGCGAGCGGGCGATCAGGGTGTGGACAGCCCCATCCACTCCAGCGGCCCCGACTCCCAGCCGGCGTAGTCGGCGTCTCCCGCCGCGCGCCAGGGGCTCGGGTAGGTGCGGGAGAAGTGGGCGCCCCAGTCCGGCCGGCTGCCGTCCAGGTCGCGGAGATCGTAGGCCCGCCCCAGGTCCCAGCTCGAGAGGACGCGACCGCTCTTGCGGCCGCGCTCGGGGTCCGCGGCGAGCGCGGCGATGGCGCGCCCGACGAAGCGGGGAGACTCCGACGCGATGAAGTTCGGATCCACCGCCACCCCGTCGCGCCAGTTCCCTTCGGTGACGCCGAAGTGAGCCAGCATCTCCTCCGAGCGCAGGAAGCCCGGCGTGACGGCGACGGCGGTGACGCCGTGGGGGCGCAGCTCGCGGGAGAGCCCGAAGGCCAGGCGGATCACCGTCATCTTCACGAGATCGTAGACGAAGGTGCCGCGGTAGCCGAAGTGGTCGCCGTCCGTGACCTCCACCCACAGCGCCCCCGGTCGGTCGAGCAGCAGCGGCGTGAGGTGGCGCGCGGTGATGATGTGGGTCCAGACCGCGTTGTCGAGCATCTTCTTGCTCTTCTCCAGCGAGATCTCCCAGACTGGCACGCCGAACTCGACGAGCGCCTCGCCGCCCCAGACGTCGTCCACCACCACGTCCAGGCCGCCGTGCTCCGCGCGGACCTGCGCCGCCAGCGCCTCGACCTGGGCGGGATCGGCGTGATCCGTGCGCACCGGGACGCCCCGGCCGCCCGCCGCGTCGACCAGGGCCGCCGTCTCCTCGATGGTCTCGGGGCGCGCGCCGGGGTGCGCCTTGGAGCTGCGGCCGGTGCAGTAGACGGTGGCCCCCGCCTCGCCCAGCGCGATGGCGATGCCGCGGCCGGCGCCGCGCGTGGAGCCCGCGACGAGGGCGATCTTTCCGGAGAGGGGACGGGTCATGGTCGGCTCCTGCGAGAGGGGATTTGGACACCTGCTCTCTATGACATCCTAATCCTGCCATCTTATGACATGATTATCGGGGAGACAATAAAATGCGCGCCGAGCGGCTCCTGCGCCTCATCCTGGCCCTCTCCGACGGGCGGCGACGCACCGCGCGCGCGCTGGCCGAGCGGCTGGAGATCTCGGAGCGAACGCTCTTTCGCGACCTCGACGCGCTCACCCAGGCCGGGATCCCGGTCGAGACCACGCGCGGGCCCGAGGGCGGCGTGGCGCTGGCGAAGGGCTGGAGCCGCGTGCCGGGCGGGCTCACCGCGGCGGAGGTGGCGGGGCTGGCGGCGCTGGAGGTCCCGGGCGCGCTGGCCGACATCGCCCTGGAGACGCCGCTGCGCGTGGCGATCGGCAAGATCCTCGCCGCCCTCCCCGCCGTGCAGCGCGCCGCCGCCGAGGCCGCTCGCCAGCGCCTGCTGCTCGACCCCTCGCCCTGGTGGGGCGAGCGCGCGCCGCCCCTCCACCTGGAGACCCTGCGCGAGGCGGTCTGGACGGATCGGCGGGTGCGGCTGGTCTACCGGTGGCCGGACGCGCCACCGCGGGTGGTGGACGCGCTGGCGCTGGTGGTGAAGGCCGAGCGCTGGTACCTGCTGGCCGGCACGGAGGAGGGCGCGCGGATCTTCCGCGGCGATCGTGTGATCTCCGCCGAGCGCCTGGAGGAGGGCTTCGCGCGGCCCGAGCTGGACCTGCCCGGCGTCTGGCGGGAGCACTGCCGGGAATTTGTCCGGTCGCGGCCACGCTACCTGGCGCGGCTCTGGCTCACGGAGGACGGCGCGGCCCGGCTGCGCGGGCTGCGACCTCCCGAGGAGCGCGCGGGGATCATCGCGGGCGAGCTCGTGGTGGACTTCCAGCAGGAGGAGATCGCGCTCAGCCAGCTCGTCCTGCTCGGGGCGGAGGCGCGGGTGGTCGAGCCGGCGGCGCTGCGGGCGCGGATGGCCGAGGTCGCGACGGCCTGGGGGGAGTCCGCCTGCGCGGCCGAGAGAAAAGGATAATGGATAAGGTCTGATCCCAGATGGGCGACCCCAGATGGGCCAGGGGTCGCTCAGGCGAGCCCACAGCTCCGCTCGGACAACGCCCAGAGCGCCTCGGCCAGGGCGTCGTCCTCGGCCATCCTGGCCAGCTTCCCTGGCTTCCGATCGATGAAGTAGCCGCCGCCCGCGCCGGCCGCCTCGGGGCTGGTGGCCAACCAGACCAGGGTGTCGGCCCCCTTCTCGGGCGAGCGGGCGATCAGACCGCCCACGGCCGTCCAGATCTTCGCCATCACGCCGCCGTTGTTCGCCCCGATGTTCGTGCCGACGAAGCCGGGGTGAAAGCAGCTCGCCGTCACCACCGGCCCCGCCCGGCGCTGAAGCTGGCGGGTGAACAGCACATTGCAGAGCTTGGAGTCGGCGTAGGCGGGGAAGGCCGAGTAGCCACCCTCACGCTTCGCGACGGTGGCGAGGTCGAGCTTCGCGTTGAGCTGCGCGGCGCTCGACGTGCTGACCACCCGCGCTCCAGGGGTGCGCTGGAGCAGGTCCATGAGCAGGTGGGTCAACAGAAAGGGCCCCAGGTGGTTGACCGCGAAGGTCAGCTCATAGCCGTCGGGGCTCTCCTTCCGCTCGGTGTAGATGGCGCCCGCGTTGTTCACCAGCAGGTCGAGCCGGTCGTGGCTCTCCCGAAACTGGGCCGCCATGGCGCGGATATCCGCCTGCGAGGACAGATCGCCGAGCAGCAGCGAGACCTCGGCGCCCGGTGTGCTGGCCTGAATGGCCTCCACCGTGCGCGCGCCCTTCTCCGCGTTGCGCGCGACCAGCGTGAGCGCTCCGCCCCGCCTCGCCAGCTCGAGCGCCGCCGCGCGGCCCAGGCCGTCGGTCGCGCCCGTGATCAACACCGTCTTCCCGTCGATGCGGTCCGCCACAGGCGCCCCCTTCAGCTTCCGTTCGTGTCGAAGCCGATCTTGCGGTGCGTCCCGTCACAGAAGGGCTTGCCTTCGGACGCGCCGCAGCGGCAGAGGAAGGCCATCCCGCCACGCTTGACCGCCCGACCCGTGCCGCAGGTGATCTCGTGCGGGCCGGCGACCTTCAGCGGGCCGTTGGGCAGAGGCGTG
>CAZKWG010000699.1:0-4370 GCA_964556105.1 uncultured Enterobacterales bacterium
ACCATGGTGCCGCCGAAGACGGAGTAAGCCATGTCGGCCCATGGACCTGATATGAGCGGCATCATCGCCGGCACGCCTCGCTCGATGCCCGCCAGGGTCAAGACCCTGGGCACCGTCGGCGTGCTCGTTGGGGTTGGCGCGGCGGCCTTCGGCTTCCTGACGGCGCCGGAGCGCACCTCCGCCTCCTTCATCGCCAACTTCCTCTACTTCTTCGGGATCTGCTTCGGCGGGCTCATCTTCTCGGTCGCCCTGATGCTCACGCAGGGCCGCTGGGCGCGTCCGCTGAAGCGGATCGCGGAGTCCTTCTGGATCTACACCCCCGTGCTCTGGATCCTCCTCCTGGCCTTCCTCGGGCTGGGCGGCATGGAGATCTATCCCTGGATGCACGAGCAGATGCCGCCCCACAAGGCCATCTACCTGCAGCCGGGCTTCTTCTTCGCCCGCCAGTTCGTCGGCCTGGGCTTCCTGATCCTGATCTCGGGTCTCTACTTCCGGGCCAGCCTTCGCGCCGACCTGGGCGTCGTCCGGGAGCGCATCGGTGACCGCGCGCCGCTCTGGTGGTCCTCGCTGCTCAGCGACTGGCGCGGCGCCGAGGCCGAGATCGAGGCGGGCACGAACCGCCAGATGCGGCTCGCGCCGGTGGTCGCCTTCACCTACGCGTCCGTGTTCACGATCATGGCCGTCGATCTCTCGATGAGCCTCGCGCCGTACTGGTTCGCGAACATGTTCCCGGCCTGGTACTTCATGAGCTGCCTGGCGACCGGCCTCATCTGGACGGGCATCTACTCGCAGCTCGGCAAGAGCTGGCTGGGCATGGAGGACCTGCTGCCTCCGAAGGTCTACCATGACCTCGGCAAGCTGAACCTCGGCCTCACCATGTTCTGGGCCTACACCCTGTTCGCCCAGTACCTGCCGATCTGGTACGGCAACATGCCCGAAGAGACGGTCTTCGTGCTGGTCCGCACCATGCTCGACCCGTGGAACGGCCTGTCCAAGTTCGTCCTCCTGACCTGCTTCCTCATCCCCTTCGCCCTGCTCACCAGCCGCGGCCTGAAGAAGACGAAGAGCGGCTACCTCGCGGTGACCACGATCCTGGCCATCGGGCTCTGGACCGAGCGCCACTGGGTCGTGATGCCGAGCGTGTGGAAGGCGGAGACCCTGCCCATCGGCCCGGTCGAGATCGGCATCGGCATCGGGATGCTCTCCGGGATGATCCTCTCCGTGACGAAGCTGCTCTCCTCGATCCCGCCGGTCTCCGTCACGGATCCCTGGATGGCGCCGAACCCCGCCGACGTGCACGTTCACCCGTCCTCCGACGGCCATCACGCGCACTGAGCGCTCGGGGAGCTCCGCGAGAGGCGCCTCCGGGCGCCTCTTCTTTTTGGATCGCTCCCCCCTCAGCGGCTCATGAGGCCAGGATCTCGGCGGCCTTCGCCTCGGCGATCGCCGCGCGCCCGGCGTCTCCTGCGACCCGCGCGTCCTCCGCCGCCGCCCTCAGCAGCTCGGCGGAGCGCTCCAGATCCTCCGGCGAGATGATGGAGCGGCGGTACTTTCGGCGCTCTCGCGGGTCGAGGAGCAGGCTCGCGGCGCGCTCGACCAGCGCGAGGACCTCCTGGGCGACGGCCTCGAGCTCAGGCGTGAGCTCGCCGAGGACGGCGGGGGAGAGCTCGCGCCGCAGCCGATCCCGGCTGCGCTCGATCTCCTGGTGCAGGCAGATCCAGCTCAGCTCGAGCACCTCGAAGGGTCCAGCATGCGCGACCTGCTTCTTTTTTGCGGCGAGCGTGGCGGCGACGCGCTGGAGCCGGTCGTCGCGGCTCTCCTTCTTCGCCTGGCTGGCCAGACCGAGCTCCATCAAGGCCCAGACCAGCGGCGCGGCGACCTCGAACGGCGCGGGCCCCTTCTCGACGAGCTCTCCGACCGTCCCCGAGCCCAGGCGCAGCGCGTCGAGGAGCTGGGCCTCTTCCTTGCTGTAGCGGAACTCTCGCAGCGCGATGACGGCCTCAGCGGGCAGCGTCAGGGACTGCTCGAGGGAGCGCTTGAGCGCCCCGCGCAGCTGCGGCGCCGGGAGCTTGCGGGCCTGGCTCACGAAGGCGCGGAGGAGCACCGCCGCGACGGGGACAGGAGGCGCCTCGAAGGCCTCCGGGAGCTCCGCCATGTCGAAGAAGGCCCAGCTCCCCGCCTTCTCCTGAAGGACGCGCATCAGGACGAATTCCGACTGACGGGCCAGCACCAGCGGGAGCTGCTGCGCTTGAAGCGCGCCCATGGAGACGAGCAGCTCGCCCTGACGTCGGTCGCTGCGCTCCATCTCCTCCAGGGTGGCGCTGAGCTGCGCCTGCGTGATCTGCCCGCCGCGCAGCAGGAGGTTCCCGAGGAGCTCGTCCTCCACCGGCGGCTCTGCCCGCCAGGCCACCGGGCCACCCGCGCGCCAGTACCCGAGCCGCAGGCGCCCATCGGGCAGCTCCACCATCAGCGCGCCCTGATGGCGCCCCAGGGCGAGCCCGATCAGGACGCGCCGCAGACTCCCGTCGCCGAGCGCGCCCGCCGAGCGCTGCTCCAACGCGCCGGTGTTGACCCAGGGCACACCGCGCGCCCGCAGGGGCGGGGCCGGAAGAGGCGCCGTGCGGGACAGCGCGTCCTCGATGATCTCGTCGTCGTCGTCGTCATCGTCGTCGTCGTAGCCCTCGTCGTCGTAGGTCTCGTCGTCGTCGCGCAGGACCTCCTCGTCCAGGACCTCGTCCTCGTCCACGCGATCGGGGGCCTCCTCGACCTCGGTGTCCTCGTCGTCCTCGAGCTGGACCACGGGCTGCGCTGCGCCGGGCTCGACCAGCGACCCCGTCGAGAGGAGGTGCGCGCGCACCTCGTCCACGATCTCGAAGACGCGCCTGAAGGCCCCCTCCACCGCCGGCGGGATCTCCGGCAGGCGCAGCGCCACGCCACCGTCGGGCATACGCGCCACCGTCTGCGCCGCGACCGGCCCCACCCGCCCCACCAGCGGCAGGACCAGGTCCAGCTTGATCTCGGGCGCCAGCTCGCCGCCCGCCTGGTCACCCGGAAGCAGCAGCACCCCCTTGGACAGCGTGCTCTCGTACTCGGTCAGGAAGCTCCCCAGACTCGCGTACTTTCGTGTGGCCTGCCGAAGTGGGGGCATGAGCGTCCTCAGCGGTGTTCGGTGCTGCCCTCGGGGATCCCCTCCCGCCGCGCCCACTCCTCGACGGCGATCTTCCCTGAGCCGTCCGGGGGGTCGATCACATAGCGAGGCAGCGCGATCCCGCTCAGCCGCGTCTTCAGCGCGGCGTAGATGCGCAGCCCCTCGGCGATGGGGACGCGGAACTCCGCGTTCCCTGGCGCCGCGTCGGTGTGGTGCAGGTAGTAGGGGTGTACCCGACAGGCCAGCAGATCCTGGCACAGGGCCGCGAGCGTGTCGACGTCGTCATTGACCCCTCGCAAGAGCACGCACTGGTTCAACACCGGCAAACCGGCGTCTACGAGGCGGTTGAGCGCCCCCCTCACCTCCGCGGAGAGCTCGCGCGGGTGGTTGGCGTGGACCAGGACCCAGACGGGCGCGCGCGCGCGCAGCCCCGCGACCAGGGCCTCCGTGACCCGCTGAGGCGCGGTGATCGGCGCGCGGCTGTGGACCCGGACGATCGGGACGGCGTCGCGGACCGCGTCGATGATCGCGAACAGCCGCTGGTCGGTGAGGGTCAGCGGATCCCCACCGGAGAGGATGAGCTCGCGCGCCCCGCTGGAGCGGATGTAGGCCAGAGCCCGCTGCAGCTCCTCGGGCGAGGGGTCGTCCGGGCCCGCGTGGTCCCGTCGGAAGCAGTAGCGGCAGTACAGGTGGCAGCGCCGCGTGGTCAGCAGCAGCACCCGATCCGCGTGCTTGCGGATCACCCAGGGCACCGGGCTCAGGCGCTCCTCCCCGACCGGATCCGGGATGTCGCCCGGGTCCGGGACCAGCTCAGAGGGACGCGGGAAGGCCTGAAGACCCAGCGGGTCATCGATCCTCCGCACACGCTCCGCCCAGCTCCGCGTCACCCGGACCGGGAAGAGCGCGTCCGCAGCGCTCCACAACTCAGGATCCAGCTCTGGAAAGCGCTCAACCGCCTCGGGCCGCCCCAGCATCGGCCCCGACCGAGGCTGCTCCGCCCCAGTGGTCGCCGAATCCTCGGCAGGATAGCAGCGTGCGTCCATATTCTCGGGGAGCCTCCATGGCACACTATGACACTTCGGAATTCCGCAACGGTCTCAAGGTCGAGATCGACGGCGTTCCATACGAGATGGTGTATTTCCAGTTCGTCAAGCCGGGCAAGGGCACGGCGTTCACGCGCACGAAGATCAAGAACATGATCTCCGGCGCGGTCATCGAGCGC
>CAZKWG010000700.1:0-4370 GCA_964556105.1 uncultured Enterobacterales bacterium
CCTCGAAGCTGCCGACCCTGTTCCGGGTGGTGCTGCCCGCGGCTCGATCCGGCATCCTGGCGGCGCTGCTCCTGGCCATCTCGCGGGCCATCGGCGAGACCATGATCGTCGCCATCGCCGCCGGTCAACAGCCCAGGTTCACCCTGGACCCGCGCGTGCCGGTCGAGACGATGACCGCCTATATCGTCAAGGTCAGCATGGGCGACACGCCCACGGGGACCTTGGAGTACCGCACCATCTTCGCGGTGGGCTTCACGCTCTTCGTCTTCACCTTCGTCATGAACGTGCTCGGTCAGCGCCTCGCGCGCGGCGCGCGGAGGGCGGGATGAGCTCCTCTCTCAGCGGCAAGTCCGCCGATCGCGTCCGCACGATGCGCCTCGAGCGCGCGTTCTCCGTGATCTGCCTGTCCGCGGTGTCGCTGCCCCTGATCCTCCTCGCGGCGCTGCTCGGCGGGGTGCTGGTCGAGGGCCTGTCGCGCATCGACATGGCCTTCCTTCGCGGGTTCCCGTCGCGCAAGTGGGAGGACGCGGGCGTGCTGCCCGGCCTGGTCGGCAGCCTGCTGCTCGTCAGCATCACGGCGGCCCTCGCGATCCCCATCGGCGTGGGATCGGCGATCTTCCTGGAGGAGTACGCCCGCGAGGGGCGCAGCGCCTGGACCTCGCGGCTGGCGACCCTCATCGAGGTCAACATCGCCAATCTCGCCGGCGTCCCCAGCGTGATCTACGGGCTGCTCGGGCTGGAGGTCTTCGTCCGTGCGCTCTCCATGGAGCGCAGCTTGATGGCTGGCGGCTGCACGCTGGCCCTGCTGGTGCTGCCCGTGGTGATCACGAGCACCCGCGAGGCCCTGCGCACCGTCCCCGACACGCTCCGCGAGGGCGCCTACGCGCTCGGCGCCACGCCCTGGCAGGTCGTTCGCCAGGTCGTGCTGCCCATGGCGCTGCCGGGAATCCTCACCGGATCGATCTTGAGCGTCTCTCGCGCCATGGGCGAGACGGCGCCGCTGGTCGTCGTCGGCGCCCTGGCCTTCATCACCTTCCTCCCGGAGGGGCCGGGCTCGCCGTATACGGCGCTGCCGATTCAGATCTTCAACTGGGTCAGCCGTCCTCAAGCCGGCTTCGCCACCAACGCCGCCGCGGCGATCGTCGTGCTGCTCGTGCTGCTGGTCGTTATGAACGCGGGCGCGATCCTGCTCCGAAACCGGCTCCAGCGCCGCGTCACGTGGTGAACCCCATGGAACAGCCCAAGGCCCGGATGATCGCTCAACAGCTTCGCGCCGGCTTTGGCGGCGTCGAGGTGCTGCACGGCATCGATCTCGCGCTCGAGGAGCGACGGGTCACGGCCATCATCGGGCCCTCGGGCTGCGGAAAGTCTACCTTCATCCGTGTGCTGAACCGGATGCACGAGCTGATCCCCGGGGCCTGGGTCAAGGGATCGGTCACCCTGGACGGCGAGGACGCCTACGCGGCCGCGGTCGACCCCGTGTTGCTGCGCCGCCGGGTGGGGATGGTCTTTCAGAAGCCGAACCCCTTCCCGACCATGTCCATCCGCGACAACGTGCTGGCCGGGCTGCGGCTGACGGGCCGGCTCCCTCGCGCGCAGGCGGACGAGATCCTCGAGCGCTCTCTCCATCAGGCGGCCCTCTGGGAGGAGGTGCGCGATCGCCTCGGCGCGCCCGGGGCCAGCCTCAGCGGCGGTCAGCAGCAGCGCCTGTGCATCGCCCGCGCGCTGGCGGTAGACCCCGAGGTGCTGCTGATGGACGAGCCCTGCTCGGCGCTGGACCCCATCGCGACGGCGCGCATCGAGGATCTCATCCACGAGCTCCGGGAGCGCTACACCATCGTCATCGTGACGCACAGCATGCAGCAGGCGGCGCGCGTCTCGAACCGAACGGCCTTCTTCCTGCTCGGCGACCTGATCGAGGTGGACGCCACAGAGAAGATCTTCACTCGTCCCTCAGACAGCCGTACAGAAGACTACATTACGGGGAAGTTCGGCTGAGCTCAGTGGAGGACGGATGTACCGCGCACACACAGATCGTGAGTTCGAGAGCGAGCTCACCGCGCTCAGGCAGCGCCTCCTCACCATGGGTGGCCGCATCGAGGAGATGCTCGCCTGCTCCGTTCAGGCGGCGGTGAACCACGACGTGGCGTTGGCCCGCCAGACCATGGACATGGACATGGCCGTCGATGAGGACGAGCTGGAGATCGACGAGCGCTGCCTGCGCATCATGGCGCGCCGCCAGCCGGTGGGCTCGGATCTGCGCTTCGTCGCTTTCGCCTTCAAGGCGGTGACCGATCTGGAGCGGATGGGCGATCTGGCTACCGGGATCGCGAGGCGCATCATCGAGGGCGAGGACAGCCACGACGACAAGCCGATGCCCGAGGTCGCGCGTCTCGGCGAGTCGGTGCAGGCGATGGTCCACATCGCGCTGGACGCCTTCGTCAACGGGGACGCCGATCGCGCGCGGCAGGTGCTGCAGCTGGACGACGGCGTGGACGATCTCTACCACCAGCTCTTCCGATCCATGCTGAGCGAGCTGGGACGAGGCACGCCCAACACCGATCGGTGCGTGCGCGTGCAGAACGTCGCCAAGCACCTCGAGCGCATCGGCGACCACGCGACCAATCTGGCAGAGCAGGTTATCTTTCTGGTAGATGGCAAGGATGTCCGCCATCGAGGCCGAGCGAACCAGAAGGGATGACACTGAACGGGCCTTCGGGTTGCGAAGCGTGATAGCCTCTCGGTATGTCGTCCCTCGCCGCAAAGGACGCTGAGCTGGAGCGCGCTGAGCAGGAGGGCTCTCTCTTCACAGAGGACCTCCAAGAGGATGGGCCACGCCTCGGCGGCACAGAGCGCGGCCGGGCCGTGGCGGACGCGCTGCTCGCCCTGCACAAGACCTGCCGCAGCTTCGTGCTCTACGACTCGCAGAACGACGCCATCCGCAAGTTCCTCGGGCTGGTGCGCGAGAAGTTCTCCGCGGCGATGGCCGGTCATGGGGGGATGGTCCTGGACGTCCGCCCCTTCGAGATGGTTCTGGATGGCGAGGTCGTCTATCTGGAGCGCGACCGCGAGCGGTCGCTGGCCTTCCGCATCTTCCGCGACGGCGTCCGCAAGCTGAGCATCGACGAGGGCGTGACCTGGGAGGAGCTGCTGCGCCTCCTGGAGATCCTCTCCCTGCGCACGGTCGGGGCGAACACGGCGGAGGAAGACGCCGTGACGATGCTGCACAAGGCGGACTTCGTCAACATCCGGGTGGACGCCATCGAGGGCTATGTCCCCGACGAGGAGATGCCCGAGCAGCAGGCGCCTGGCGCCAAGGCCGCGGCGATCGTCCACAACCACGTCGAGGCCCCCCGCGACTGGGATCTGCCGCTGCCCAGCTTCGAGGCGCCGCTCCTCGTGCAGTACCGGGTCATCCCGCCGCAGCTCATCCTCGCGCTGCGCGACGAGAGCGGCCCCGCCAACACCACGGCGCTCTGCCTGCGCCTGTTGGACGAGATGGTGGATGTGGTCCAGGACCCCACCGATCCGACCGAGACCGAGGACGTCCTGCCCTTCGCCAGGGAGGTCCGCGATTATCTGCTGATCGACTCCGACGTGGCCTCGCTGGCGCAGCTCCTGGTGTTGCTCGGGCGTCTCCCGTCCAACACGAACCTCAGCACCCCCGCCGGGCTGATGGTCGACGCGGGCCTCTACGAGCGCGCGCTGGAGCTGCTCGTGGTCGGCGGAGGGGACATCCGCCTCGAGCGCGTCCTCCTGCCGCTCTTCCGCGAGCGCGCCCTGATCTGGCTGCTCGACCGCCTGGACCGCGATCCGAGCTCCGACGAGCAGGCGCTCATCGTTCAGCTCATCCGACCCCTGGTCTCGGTCGCGCCCGACATGGTGATGGAGCGCCTGAGCGCGGGCTCGCTGGCGGCGATGGACGCCTTGATCCCGGTCATCCACGCCGAGCTGCGCGAGCGCGCCTACCCGGCCGCCCTCGAGCTCCTCGGGCGCGCCGAGGCCCCGGCCCATCGCGCTGGCCTGCGCATCCTGTCCGGGCTCCCCATCGGGTCTTCGGCCTCGCCCCTGCTGATCCCGCTCCTCTCCTCGACCGACAAGGACGTCCGGGCCGAGGCGGTCGCCCAGATGTGCCGCCTGCGAGACCACGAGACCTACCAGCGCGTCGTCTTCACCGTGCGCGATCGCGGCGGCAAGGCCTTCGACGTGGCCGAGGCGGAGGCGATGGCCACCGTGATGGTCAAGATGAACCAGGAGGCCAGCCGCGACCAGCTCCAGGAGTGGCTGAAGCCCGCCGGGCTCTTCGAGCGCCTCACCTCCAGCTCTGGCGTTCGCCTCACGCAGGCGGTGGCCGTGTTCGGCCTGGCCCT
>CAZKWG010000701.1:0-4369 GCA_964556105.1 uncultured Enterobacterales bacterium
GGCTGTTGGAGCGACTCCCGATCCTGTCCGACGCGGAGGGTCTGCCCGTCGCACCACCGTCGCTCAGCCTCTCGGACCGCGTCGCCGCGCTCGCGATCGGTGAAGACACCTGAGCGGGGTGAAGGATTCCCGCGAAGGCGCCGCCGGTTCGACGGGGGATTGAACCGACCCGAGCGCTTCTTTCAAGGTGAGTAGCGCCCGTTCCAGGTCATCTGGCTCCCGCACATCCGCCGAGGAACGAGGCGATGGGGGGCTCTCTGGCTGGATTTTTTTTCAATGTGACATTAACATCGCAGAATTCCATCCTCTGGAGGTGTAAATGACGTGGGTGTCACGGCTGGTTCTGCCAGCGTTCTGTGTGGCGTCCCCCCTGGGGCTCCTGAGCTGCAACAAGGTCGGCTTTGACGCGATCTCCATCCGGCCGATCTACGGCTGGGTGGATGGCTGCACCGCGGTCTCCATCGGCGGTTCCGGGTTCGGCGACGACGTTCAGGTCACCATCGGTGGGACGGCGCTCGTCGGCCAGACCATCCCTGCGGCGACCAACGAGGATGGTACGACCAACCTCGACTACGGGTATCAGGTCACCGGCACGACCCCTCCGGGCGCCCAGCCGGGCTACGCGGAGGTCAAGGTCACGACGGGCGGACAGGAGGCCACCGTCTTCGGCGACTTCTACTACGAAGCCTGCCCGCTCTCGGCCTACCCGGAGAGCGTCTCGCCGGACACCGGCCTCGCCTCGGGCACCTCGGTGACCATGGACGGCTGCAACCTGATGGGCGACTACCAGGTCAAGGTCGGCACCGCCCAGCCGGTGAGCGTCAGCTCGCTGTGCAGCACGGCGTCCGTGAGCTTCTCGGCCCCCGATCTCCCCGCGGGCGAGTACTACGTCGCCATCCTCGACGGCAGCGGCAACCAGCTCCTGCCCGATCCGGCCAGCGGCTGCGACACGACGGCGGCGGTGGGAAGCGGTGTGGTCACGACCGACACCGGCTCCTACGATCTCTGCTCTGGTGTCCCCACCGTCACGTACGGGGGTGAGTGATGAACCGCTCTGCTCTGCTCCTCGCCACGCTCGTCCCGCTCTCCGCGCTCGTCGCCTCTCCTGCGGAGGCCGCCGAGACCGGCGCCGTCCGCGGCCAGGTGCTCGACGACCAGGGCCTTCCCGTCCCCAACGCCACGGTGGTCATCACGGGCGTGAACGTCGCCGGTGAGCGCACGGTCGTCACCGACGGCAACGGCGAGTTCCGCACCCTCGGCCTGCCGCCGGGCCCGAAGGACGTGCTCATCCGCAAGGAAGGCTTCGCGCCCACCCGCTACACCGTCACCATCCGCCTGGACGAGACCGCCTTCGTGCCGGTCACGCTCAAGTCCGCGGGCGGCGGCATGGAAGAGATCATCGTCGAGGAGACCCTGCCCGTGGTCGACGCCACGCGCTCGGCGGTCTCGCAGCAGATGACGACCGACCTGCTGCAGAACGTGCCGGTGGGGCGCTCCTACCAGAGCGCCGTGAACATGGTGCCGGGCGTCTACGGCCGCGTCGACACCCAGAACGGCGGCCCTGGCGGCGGCAACCCGTCCGTGCGCGGCGAGGGCCAGTACGGGAACAACTACCTGGTGGACGGCATCTCCACCCGCGACCCGGCCACGAAGACCTTTGGCTCGAACGTCAACTTCGACGCGATCCAGGAGATCCAGGTCTTTACGGACGGCTACCCGGCGGAGTTCTCCAACGCCACCGGCATGCTGGTCAACGTCGTCACCAAGGACGGCGCCAACGAGCACTTCGGGTCCGCGGGCTACTTCCTGGACATGTCGGCCTGTAACGACCTCTTCGCCGAGGACGACGGGCTGGGCGCCATCAAGCTGAAGGCGCTGCTCGGGGAAGACTACACCGCCGATCTGGCCGCTTACGAGGAGAAGTACGCGGAGAGCGGCTGCTACTACACGGTGCAGGACTCCGTGTTCGGCAAGGAGATCCCCACCCGCAAGCGCAGCACCTTCGATCATGAGCTCTCGCTGACCGCGGGCGGCCCGATCGTGAAGGACAAGCTGTGGTACTTCGGCGCCGCCACCTTCAAGTACCTGAACGAGCGCTACGAGGGCCAGAGCCAGAGCTCGCCCTACCTGGGCAGCACCTGGCAGGCCATGGGCAAGGTGACCTGGTTCCCGGCGTCCACGCTCAGCGTGCAGGCGCAGGTCAGCGCGTCGGGCACGGGCATCGACAACTACGAGACCAGCCCGCTGTTCAGCACCGAGTCGCAGGCGCGCCGCGAGCAGTCGAACTTCTCGCCCCTGCTCACCACCCGTTTCCGCCCCTCGGAGAAGACCGAGCTCGAGCTGAAGCTGACCTACTGGCAGATGTCGCTCGACCAGGTGCCGATGTGCGTCAACGCCGACGGCAGCGCCAAGTCCGCCGAAGAGTGTCTCGGGGACGCGGCCGTGCAGGACGAGAACTCGTACTACACCGGCAACTACGACAGCTTCGACTACAACGATCGCAGCCGCCTCGGCGGCAGCCTGAAGTGGACGCAGCTCGTCGAGGGGGTCTTCGGCGACCACAAGTTCAAGAGCGGCATCGAGATGTGGCAGGTCTACTCGAGCCGCGAGGTGGTCTACACCGGCCAGGGCTGGGACGACTACTTCGACAGCCAGCCCTGGTCGGATCCGGCCTCGGTCGAGGACCAGAGCGGCTACCTCTTCTACAAGGACGAGGCGGGCGGCTACCCCTGCACGGAGGCGGCGAACTACACCGACTGCGCTGGCTATCGTCAGTCGGACGTCGTCGATCCCATCCCCGGCACGTCCAACCTCTTCGGGCTCTTCGTCCAGGATGACTGGTCGGTGGACCCGGTCACCTTCAACATCGGCTTCCGCCTCGACCACGAGACGGACTTCCAGAGCGATGGCACGAAGATCATCGACTTCTGGATGCCCGCCCCGCGCTTCGGCGCCGCCTGGGACATCACCCAGGACTCGAAGACGGTGCTGACCGTGAACGCCGGTCGCTACTACGACATCAACGGCACGGACTTCGTGCAGTGGGCGAACACGCGCTCGTCCAACAAGTACAGCGAGTACCGCACCAACGGCGACGGCACCTACTCGCTGGACTTCCAGCAGGATCCGGCGGGCCACCCGCTGATCTACTGCACGCAGGAGAGCCTCGATCAGCTCGTCACCTTGGAAGAGCTCGACGAGGCCACGGCGGACAACATCTGGAAGACCTTCTGCGGCGAGGAGACGCTGAAGCCCTACCACATGGACAAGGTGGTGGTCGGCTTCAAGCGCGAGATCGTCCCGCTCCTGGCCGTCGGCGTCAAGGGCATCATGTCCCACTCCGAGGACTTCCCCGAGGACGTGGACTATGACCTGGACTACTGGGTCGTGACCAACCCGGTGAACGCGGACGGCAGCTCGGCCAAGGTCCGCGACTACCGCGCCCTCGAGCTGACCGTCGAGCGCAAGTTCGACGGCGTCTGGCAGATGCTCGGCAGCTACACGCTGTCCGAGTCCGAGGGCCACATGCCCGGCCAGTTCGAGATCGCCAGCGGCGGCGCCTCCGGCTCCGATGGAAACGAGGTCGGCGTCTACATGGACGACGTCAACGACCAGGCCACCCGCGACTTCTTCTTCGAGAACGGCTACGGCTGGCTGCTCGACGGGCTGGCGGGGCTGGGTCGGCAGGGCGACCGGAGCTACTACGGCTACCTGCCGTACCACAGCTTCCACCAGGTCAAGCTGGCGGGCTCGTACATGCTGCCGTCGAACACGACGATCGGCGCGGTCTACGAGTACGACTCCGGTCACGCCTGGCAGAAGCGCGGCGAGGTCTACCTCTACGGCGACTACTTCGCCTTCCCGGAGGGCCGCGGGACGCGCTTCATGCCCGCCGTTCACTACGTGAACCTGCGCGTCGCGCAGGCCATCGCCTTCAACGATCGGCAGGACCTGGAGATCTCGCTGGACGTGTTCAACGTCCTCGACCTGGCCACGCCGGTCACGTACTACGAGAACGAGGGTGAGGCCTTCGGCGAGGTCATGTACCGCCAGTCGCCGCTCGCCTTCCGTCTGGGCGCGAACTTCACCTACTGAGCTCGTAGGTGGATGACGCGGGGCCCTCTCGGGGGCCCCGTCTCAATTCTGGGAGGAGCCCTCGGGCGGCCTGCTCAAACCGAGGGTGGATCTCAGCTCGGCCAGCTCGCGCGCCAGCGCCTCGGCGCGGCGCTCGGCCTCGGCGCGCGCGGCGGCCTCGGCGTCGCCGCGGCGCTCGGCGTCCGCCCGGGCGTTGGCCACGGCGTCGGCGCGCCCCACACCCTGATCGCCGGCGCAGGCCGCCGCCAAGGAGCGCGGGGGCGCGGCGTCCGCG
>CAZKWG010000702.1:0-4350 GCA_964556105.1 uncultured Enterobacterales bacterium
CTCCGGGTCGGAGCTGCCGTTCGAGAAGCGGATCCACGCACGGTAGGACCCCCCGGGGACGAGCACCCCCTTCGCGAGCGCGGGGGGAAGATCGGGTTCGACACGGAATTCGGCCCGAACACAGCCATGGGCCTTCGGGTGGGCGTCGCGTCGCGCGGGGCGGACGCCGCGAGGGTAGCGTTCGGTGATCTCCCCACGGATGACATCGGCGATCCGGGCGGCGAGCGCGTCCTCATCGGGCCAGGCCACCTCACCGAGCTGAGTGTCGAGCTGCATCGTCGCTTCCTCCTGTGCGCCCGCCCGGACCGCGTCCAGGCTCGGGTAGACGTGGACCTGGGCGTCCGCGGGGTTCCAGAGGGCGATCTGTCCCTCGGGGCCGGCCGTCATCAGGTCGGGCCCGATGGCGGGGCTCGAGATCCAGACGGCCCCCACAAGCGTGGAAGAGCACCAGCGGCGCATGGTCGAATTCCGAGGTGAGGTCTCGAGGCGGGAACGGCGGCATCGCAGCCGCGAAGTTGAACGCTGGCGAGGGCAGAACAGCCCTTCGTCGTCCATTCTGACCCTATCCCGGTGTGGAGATCCTGGGCTCGGACCCGCGTCCCATCCCGGTGTGATGGTTCTGGTTACAATGTGATGCAAGCCATCACACCGACGCGGCGCTATATCGCCTCGACGGTGACCTCCATGCCGCCGTCGTAGCCATTCAGCCCGTCACTGCCTTCGGGGTCGTCCAGGCTCGCGGCGCCGCTCGCGGTCACGCAGCGCGCCTGGATCGCGTGCTCGCCGGGATCCAGCTCGAGGTCGAGGTGCCAGAGGGTCCAGATGTCCGCCCCAGGGTTGTAGTCCAGGGTGGCGTCCTGCCATTCGCCGCCGTCCACGCGCACCTGTATCAGAGCGATGGGATCGCTGCCGGCGAAGGCCATGCCCTGCACGCGGACTGCACCGGCCTCCACCGTGGCTTTGCGCGCGGGGTGATCGATGAGCGCGTTGGCCTGGTACTCCGCCGTCTGCGACCAGCCGTAACCCTCCCAGAAGCCGGTGTAGGGCTCCGTCGAGAACGCGATCTCCACGATCCACTTGGGGTTCTTCATGCCGTAGCGGCCGGGCACCAGCAGGCGCGCGGGGTAGCCGTGCGCTGCGGGCAGGGCCTCGCCGTTCATCCGCCAGACCAGCCAGACGGGCAGATCGAGGTCGGCGACGGGCAGCGAGGTGGAGTAGCCGTCCTCGCTGGTGAACACAATCTCGATGGCGTCGGCGGGCAGACTCACGCCGAGGGCCTCGAAGATCTCGGAGAGCGGCAGCCCTGTCCAGACGGCGTTGGAGATCGCGAGGTTGTAGGGGTTGGCCCCGATGCACTCCAGCGTGTGCTCCTTGTCGCGGGCCGTCCGCGCGTCGAGCCAGGCGAGATCGAAGCTGGCGAGCTCGGTCTCGCCGTCGCGCACGAGGCAGCTCCATGCGGCGCCGTCGATCTCGGGTGTGCCGCAGCAGCTCGTGACGTAGAAGTCCTCGTTCGACGTGATCGCCGGGATCTCGGAGATCCCCTCCAGTGCCTCAGCCCCGGTGTCCGGCTGTGTGTCCTTCGAGGCTCCGAAGCGCGTGTCGTCGCAGGCGCCGAGCGCGCCCGCGGCGGCGAGGCCAGCCACGACCTCGCGCCGCGACAGGACCTGGACCTGGACCTGAACCCGAACCCGACTCAAGGAGCGGCCGGCGCCAGACGCTGCGCGCGCGCCAGGATCTCGGCCCCCGCCGCCGGATCCTCGGCCCGCACCGTCACCGCGAAGCCCGCGCCGGTCGAGCTGACCGAGGCGGTGGCGCCCTTCGGCACCAGCGGGCAGTCCGGCATCTCCGGCATGACGTGCCCCATCGCGGCGCTGCGCGCGAGGTGGCAGTCCACGATGCGCTGGAGCCACTCGGCGGTCATGCCGGGGACGGCGCGGAAGGTCACGACCGCGCCCATGGTCACGGGCGTGCCGCCCTTGGGTCCGGCAGGGTCCGTGAGCGCCTCGACGCTGGCGATGTCGTCCGTGCGCTCGAACGGGCTGGTGTCGCGATCCGCCTCGGCGATCCCCGCGCAGGCGGACGCCTCGGCCGCGCGCAGGGCCTCGGAGGCGCCGCGGTGCTCGGCGGCGATCTGCCGGTCCTTCGCCGCCATCGCGAGGTGCGCCTCGGTCGGGTTCACCACGGCGGTCCAGCAGCCCGCGCTGTAGGGGACGCCACGCCCCGGAGGCTTGCAGCGCTCCTCCAGGGTCGCCGCGCCCGGGTCGTACTGCGCGGCGTGGGCCTCGGCGGCGGTGGCGGCGGCGCTGGCCTCCGCCTCGTGTGCGGCGCTGCCCATGTCGTGCGGCTCGGTCCCCGGCGTGCGCTTTGCACAACCTGAGGAGGAGATCAGCAGGAGCGTGAGCGCGAGGTGACGGGTGTACATGGGATCCCTCCTGGTGCGGACAGGGTCGGTGGTCAGCGGAGCATGTCCACGCCGCTGTCCTCGCCTTCAACCACGGTCATCAGCCCGGCCATGCCCTTCTCGGCATGCTCCAGGATGTGGCAGTGATACATCCACTCGCCCGGGTTGTCGAGCGCGCTGACCACCGTGACGCTGCTCATCGGGGCGACGGACCAGGTGTCCTTCCAGCCCTGGACGTGCTCCGGCGGCGCGCCGTCGATGTCCACGATCTGGAAGCGGTTGCCGTGGATGTGGAAGGGGTGGTGCATCTCGGACTTGTTGTCGATGACGAAGGTCGTGTCGGTGTTGGCGCTGACCGTGACCATCGGCACGTCGGGCCAGCTCTCGCCGTCGATGAACACGGTGCCTTCTTCCATGTCCTCGTCGAGCTCCCAGGTGTGGCCGAGCGTATCGGTGGCGCCCGTCCAGCTCGGGACATCGGGTGTGGGTTGTACCCACGCGGTCCCCTCCACGCTGCCCTCGCCGTAGACGAAACTCATCACGGGCTGGTCTTCGTCGCCGAGCGGGTCGGACTCCATCATGTCGGAGTGGCCCTCGTCGTGGAGCTGGAAGCGCTTGCTCATCAGCCGGTAGGTCTCGCCGGGCACGCCCGTGGCGTCGACGGCCACGAGGTAGCGCTCGCCCGGCGCGACCAGCAGGGTGTCGACCTCGTAGGGCTCGGCCAGCCATCCGCCGTCGGTGCCGACCACGGTGAGCGTGTGGCCCTCCAGGTAGAGGTCGAAGAAGCGGGCGTTGGCGGCGTTGACCAGGCGCAGCAGCAGACTCTGGCCCTGGGTCAGCGCGACCTGCCGATCGGCCTTGCCGTTGGTCATGAGCAGGTTGCCGAGCCGGCCCATGAGCTGGTTCATGTCCGTGTCGGGCGGCATGATCTGCCAGGTGCGGTCGTCGAGCAGGATGTCGTCGAGCACGATGGGCAGCTCGCAGTCGGCGCGCGGCTCGTCGGCCGTGCGCACGATGATGCCGCCGTACAGCCCGCGCTCCAGCGTGAGATCGGTGCTCATGTGCGGGTGGTACCAGTAGAATCCGGTGTCCTGGAGCTCCAGGTCGTAGGTGAAGCTCTCGCCGGGCGCGACGGGGTCCATCATCTGCATGATCCCGTCCATCTCGGGGCTGACGCGCAGGCCGTGCCAGTGGAGCGTGAGATCCAGGTCGGTGTCGTTCGTGAAGTTCACGCGCAGGGTCTGGCCGACGGTGGCCTCGAAGAGCGGGCCCGGCACGGTGTCGTTGAAGGCCAGCCCGTCGTCGAGGGTTGTGCCCGTCCCGGGATCCCAGGCCAGGTCGGCGGCGCGCAGGTCCACCTCGACGATCTCGTCGGAGGGGTCGAGGTCCTCGGCGGCGGTGTAGCCGCAGGCATCGGGCGTCACAGGCACGCCGGTGTCGCCGCTGTCATCGGCGATGGAGGCGCTGTCGTCAGCGGGCTGGGTGTCTTTGCCGGTGCAGGCGGCGAGGAGGAGCAGGAGCGTCAGGCGCATGGAGACCTCTGGGCTTCGGGTCGTGTCTCACCGAGGATCTATCCGGGCGCCGCGCCGCCTGGGGGCCGCGAACGCCGAGAGTGGGTGTGATCATTTGGATTACAGTGTGATACGATTCATCACATGGGCTGACTCAAAGCGCCGGGTAATGCTGTGTTCCTCAGAGGAGACCGCACATGCTCACCCTGCTTCTGCTCCTGGCCTGTACCGGCGACACCAAGACCGACGACACCTCCGACAACGGCGGCGATGACAGCGCCGACACCTCCGGTGGCGACGATACCGCGAATGACAGCGGCGGCGACACCGCGCCCGAATGCGCCACGCTGAACTCCGGCGACGACTGGAGCTGGAATGGCGACTGCCCGCAGATGCGCACGCCCTGCGACATCGTCGTGGACGGCTGCTCGCTGACCA
>CAZKWG010000703.1:0-4346 GCA_964556105.1 uncultured Enterobacterales bacterium
GGGGGCATCCAACCTCTCGGCGGGGGCGTCGCAAGGCGGCGGCGCCTTCGTCGTATACGGCCTGCCGGTCGGCACCGTGGGGATGTCCAGCGCCGAGATGGTCTTCTACGGCGACACGACGAGCCTCAGCGCGGGCGCCTCGGTGAGCGGCGGCGGCGATCTGGACGGCGACGGCGCGCCCGAGGTGGCGATCGGCGGCACGGGCTACCCGGGCCTGGGCGATGGCGAAGGCGCCTTCGTGTTCCTGGGGCCGGTGAGCGGGGTGCTTGGCCCCGCGGACGCCGATCTGTCCCTCTCCGATGGCGCGAGCGGCGTCGCCGTCGGCGGGCGCGTCCTCCTGTTGGGGGACACGGACGGAGACGGGCTGGCCGACCTGGCCGACGGCTCGACCTCGGCGACCGTCAGCGGCGTCAAGAGCGGCGCGGCCTTCCTGTTCCTCGCTCCCGGCGCGGGGACGCTCAGCGTGGACGACGCCGACGCGACCGTGTACAGCGACAGCGAAGACAGGGTCGGGACCCTGTTCGAGGTGGGCGATCTGGACGGCGACGGGCTCGACGACGTGGGGGTCGCCGCCAAAGCGCGCAGCGAGAGCGCCGGGGTCGCCGGTGTGTGGCTCTCGCCGCTCTCGGGCGCGCACCTGCACGCGGACGCGGACCTCAGCGTCACGGGGAGCCGCTCGGACTCCCTGGCAGGCCA
Source organism: uncultured Enterobacterales bacterium (assembly GCA_964556105.1). GTDB lineage: Bacteria > Myxococcota_A > UBA796 > UBA796 > CAZKWG01 > CAZKWG01. The sequence goes on from CAZKWG010000703.1 coordinate 697, forward strand.
GCCGGGCGGCGAGGACGTGAACGGAGACGGGGCGACGGACCTGCTGGTGGGCGCGCCCAACGACGCGACGGGGGGAGACGCCGCGGGCGCCGCCGGCCTGTACTACGGGCCGGTCGCGGGCGCGCTCACCCTGGAGGACGCGGACCTGCTGCTGCTGGGCGGCACGAAGTGGAGCGGGGACTACGCAGGGGTCTCGGCGGCCATGGTCGGCGATCTCGACGGCGACGGCCGCTCGGAGCTGCTCATCGGCGCCACCGGCTACGACGGGCTCAGCGGCCAGGAAGGCGCGGCCTTCCTGGTTCATGTCGCGGGCTATTGAGGGCGCGGGGTCGTGGACGGGCCCCCCGCTCAGCGCACATAGCCCAGCGTCGCCTCGGTGCTGAGCCCGTCGGGGCAGCTCTCCAGCAGCCAGGGGACGTGCGCGCCGGTCGTCGGGTGGTAGCAGCGGGTGAGCGCCCGCGGCGTCTCGCTGCTGCGGGTGGTGGACATCCAACCCAACGTGTACTCGGTCGTCATGCCCTCGCAGGCGGGGTCGGTGGAGAAGAAGTGGCCTCCGCCCGTGTAGCAACGGTACAGCGCAACCCGCCCCTCCCCGCCCGAGGGGTAGAGTCGAAAGGGACCGTCGGCGGTGTCGGCGCCGCTCTCCAGCTCCGGCGGGGCGTAGAGCGGGTTGCCCACCTCCTCCCAGGCGCCGCTGGACAGGCAGAGATCGCGCTCAGTGGGGTTGTTGGTGAGGAGGTGATCGGTGCTCAGATCGTCGCCGACGCCGCGCAGGCTGTAGATGAGGGTCCAGCCCTCGGCGAGCTGACAGCAGGCCTCGCCGGCGTCGCTGCAGGTGGTGGCGCCGCTCGCGTAGACGCGCAGACAGGAGGCGAGGAGCTGGTAGCCGGCGTCGCCGCCCTCCACCGTCGGTTCAAAGTCACGGTTGAATTCCTCCCCATACATATCCACCCACAGCCAGTCGGCGCCCGCGTCGGCGTCAGAGACGTCGGTGGCGCCCATGCTGCGCTTGAGATCGCCGTAGCTGCTGTCGAAAGGGTTGGCCTGCGGCTGGGCGATGTGCTCGTTCCAGGCGTTGATCAGCAGCACGTCCGGCCGCGCGGCCAGGGCGGTCTCCATCTGCTTCTGGAAGGTCAGCCCGCCGTTGCGCCCGCTGGCCTGCAGGGGCAGGCTGGCATAACCGAGCTGATAGCTGCGGCTCACCGAGACCACGCGGCCGAGCGGCGAGCTGGAGGTCCACCCCTGGTCGCAGTCCGTGCCCGGCGCGATGAGCGTGGTGGCGACGCCGCCCGTCTCGCAGGGCTGCATCCAGGCGGCGGTGCCCGCGGCGAGCTGGCTCTCCGAGAGCAGGCCCCACAGCGGAACCAGCGTGACGCCCGCGGCGGCCGCCTCGGCGACCAGGGTCCCGTCCCAGGAGGACGCGTCGCCGACGCCGAAGATCACGGGCGCGTCGCCGGGGTCGGGCCGGAAGAGGAGGTCCTCGCTCCAATGCTCGGCGTAGACGTCCAGCAGCCGGCTGAGGGTCGCCACCTGATCCGCGCTCACCGTCGAGACGGGCACCCAGGCCGCCACCTGCGGCGTCGGGACGCCCGCCTGGCGCAGTGCGCTCCACTCCTCCAGCAGCACCTCGAAGGGGCGCAGACCCAACACATCGCTGAACGCGCTCATCGACGGGAGGTTGGTCAGGTCCACGTAGACGAAGTCTACGCCGGCCTCCCAGAGCTGCGTCGCATGCGTCCGAGCCAGGCCAGCGATGTCTCCACAGTCGGGGCCTGTGTAGGGTTCGTCGTAGGGCGCCTCGCCGTCGCGCTCGCGGTACAGGCAGTAGAAGCCCGGCTCCGGCTCCTGGTGGTAGTGGAAGGCCATCGCCACGTCGTAGAGGCCGTCGTTGTACAGCAGGTCGGCGAAGCTGGCGCCGTCCGCCGCGATCACGGCCTCGACCGTCTGACCGCTGGGGTCGGGGAGCCGCGCCATCGCCTTGGCCGCGTACGCGTGCCAGGTGAGGTAGAACATCCCCACCCGGCTCTCCGGGTAGCTCAGGGTGACGGGGCCCGCGCTGGTCTCGCCGCCGCCGGTCTCGATCGTCGCCGTGTCGTCCTCGCTCGTGTCGGGCGCGGCGCTGTCGGGCGCGGCGTCCTGGCCCGTCTCGTCCGCGCGCGGCGTGCCCGCCCAAGGCTTGCTCAGCGGCTCGGCGGCGCAGGCGCAGAGCAGGAGGGGGAGCGGCGCGAGCGGGGGGAGCCTCGGCGACATGGCAGGTGCATAGCACGGTTCGGGCGCGCGAGCCTCACGCGGCCAGCCCTCGCGCCTCACGCACCTGCCGCACCAGGCCCGGCGAAGGGCCGCCACGTGCTCCCGATGATCCACACCTGCCAGACGTCGTCGTCTGGCGAGAAAACGTCGACGTGAAGTGCGCTAAAGTGTCGGCATGCTCATCCAGAGCATGCTGGAGGTGGGGGATGTCGAGTCACAGCTGGTCCATGGCGATGCTGTTCGCCTCGACGCTCGCGGCCTGCGCGGACGACAAGGACGCGTCGGGCGAGGGCGAGGGCGAGGGCGAAGGTGAGACCGGAGACGAGACCGGAGACGAGACCGGGACGGAGACCGGGATCGAGGACTGCGAGATCCTGATCTCGGAGACCTGGCCGGCCAGGGGCGACAGCGACTTCTATTATCGGGCCGCGCTGGAGATCTACTTCACGAGCAGGCCCCCCGGAGGGGTCACCACGACCCTCACGGGTCCCAGCGGCGAGCTCCCGACCAGCCCCTTCTGGGACGAGGACGAGCAGGCGCTCTTCCTCACGCCCGACGAGCCGCTGGAGCCCGCGACGGACTACACGCTGGACATCCACTACTGTTACGGGGATCCCTCCATCTCCTTCAGCACGAGCGAGGTCGGCGCCCCCGTCGATCCGGACGAGCTGGTCGGCCGTGTCTACCGCCTGATGACGATCGAGGGGCGCTTCCGGGAGCCCCTAGGGATCGGCGCCATCCTTGGGGAGCTCATCGGAAGGGATCCGCTCATCCTGGTCACGTCCGCCGACGATGACAGCGTCTCCATGCTGGCGGGCTTCGGCGCCGACCAGCAGAACACCTGCATCCCCACCACCGCCTATACGGCCGACTTCACGGAGAACCCCGCGTTCATGGGCGAGGCGGTGGAGCCCGTGATGTCGGAGGGGGTGACCCTGGCCCTCCCAACCATCATCGAACGTTATGGCGCCGCCTTCTCGCCAGACGGCAGGTACACGGCCGGTGGTGAGGTGGTGGGCCAGGTGGACGCGCGCACGATGGCCAGAATCCCAGACGTCGCGGCGCTCGCGGGCTGCGAGGAGGGCGACAGCGACTGCCTCTGCGAGTTCATCGCCGGGACGGGCTTCGCCGTGTGTGAAGCCTGCTCCGACGGTGAGCCGGCCTGCCTCCCTCTCTGGGTCGACGGCCTGGTCGGCGTGGAGGAGGACCTCGAGATCCAGGCGGTCGAAGAGAGCAACTGCCACCCGGACTGTGACGAGAGCTACGACAACCCGGACTGTGACACCTCGAGTTGGTGAAGAGAGGTCTGAACAGATCGCCGGCGCCAGGCTCATCCGTGGGCTTGAAGCTCCTCCGCCCCCCCACCGCCCCCTGCGGGGGCCCCTCCCCCACGGAGGGGG
>CAZKWG010000704.1:0-4344 GCA_964556105.1 uncultured Enterobacterales bacterium
CTCCGGCCCCGCCGCGCGACGCCCCACCAGCAGCAGGCGACGCGCTCCCCGCCGGGCGAGGTGGCGGGCCAGGGCCGCGCCGATTCCGCCCGCGCCGCCGGTGATCGCGTAGGTCCCGCCAGCGAAGTCCGCGCGCGGCCCGTCGGTCAGCGCCGTCCAGACCAGCCCGCCGCCGGGGTCGCGCCGCACGCGGTGTAGCAGACCGTCCACCGGCGCCTCGCCCAGCCAGACGCGCGGCGCCAGCGGGCCGGACGGGGAGCGGTCGGAGGGAGGGCGCGCTCCCCCCTCGACCAGGGCGTGGGCGTTGGTGCCGCCGAAGCCGAAGCTGGAGACCGCGCCGAGCTCACCCTCGGCTAGCTCACCTAGTATCCGCAGCAGCCCCACCGCGCCCGCCGCGGCCATCGTGTGCCCAAAGATCGCCTTGGACGTCCCCATCGGCGGCCTGTGCGAAAACGCACGATCCAGCACGGCCCGCTCCACCGGGTCGCCGATCGGCGTGCCGGCGGCGTGGGCCTCGACGAAGCGCACGTCGCCAGGCTCCACCCCCGCCTCGGCCAGGGCCTGCCGCAGGACCGCCGCCTGCCCCGCCGGGTTCGGCGCCATCACGCCCAGCGAGGCGCCGTCGTTGTTCACCGCGATCCCGCGCAGGACGCCGAGGATCGGCTGACCGCTCGCCCTGGCCCAGGACAGGGGCACCAGCAGCAGCAGGGCCGCGCCTTCCCCAGGCACCGTCCCGTCCGCCTCGGGGCTCATCGGCGAACAACGCCCGCTCACCGACAGCGCGCCCGCCGCCTGGAAGAGGCGCCAGAGCAGGGGCGAGAGGTTCAGGTGCACGCCGCCCGCCACCGCCAGCCGGCACTCCCCCCGCCGCAGCGCGTCACAGGCCAGCTTCAACGCCACGAGCGCGCTGGAGCAGGCCGTGTCCACGACCATCGCCGGCCCGATCAGGTCCAGGTGCTGGGAGAGGCGCGTCGCGGCGAGGCTGCCCAGCGCGCCGGGCAGGGCTGCGGGAGGGAGGGCCTCGTCCTGGTGATCCAGCAGGGTCTCCAGGTAGCCGGCCTGCGAGAGCCCAAGGAAGACGCCGATATCTCGCTCCTCGCGGTGCGGGGCCAGCAGGGCGTCGGCCAGCTCCAGGCAGAGGCGCTGCTGCGGGTCCATGGCGGCGGCCTCGGCGGGGTCGAGGCGCCAGCGGGCGGCGTCGAAGCGGTCGACGGCCGGCAGGAAGGCGCCGGTCCAGGGGAAGTTGCCTCGAAAGCGACCTTCGGGCGCCGGCCCGATCTGCGACACCCCGGCGCGGACCCGCTCCCAGAGCTGCTGCACGCTCTCCGCGCCGGGCAGGCGGCAGGTGGCGCCGACGATGGCGATGGGCTCCTGCGCGGCAAGCGCCTTGGTAAAAGCCTGCTTTCGCCCTCCCCGCTCGATGGCCTGGGCGAGCCGGCGCGGCGTGGCGGCCCGCCGCAGCAGGGCGGCGTCCAGGCTCACGCCGAGCGCGGCCTCCACCCGAGAGAGGGCGTCCATGCTCTGGATCGAGCCCAGGCCCAGCTCGGCGAGCGGGGCGTCTGGCTCCACCACCGGCCGCCCGAGCGCGCCGGAGAGCGCCTCCAGCACGAGCGCCAGCGTGTCGCCGACGTTCTGGTCCAGCGCGCCGCTCTCCAGCGAGCTGGCCAGCTCCGCCCGCCGCTTTTTGCCGCTGGTGGTGCGGGGGATCCGCTCCAGGGGCAGCGCGCGGGCCGAGCCGCCCACCTCGGCGCTCAGGCGCTCCGCCACCGCCCAGAGCGCGGGCGCGGCGCGCACGGCCGGGTCCAGCACCACCAGCGCGCAGGGCGCCTCCAACCCGTCCTTTCGCTCGGGGACGACCACGGCGGCGCGCACCCCCGGCACGGCCTCGACGAGGGCCTCGAGATCGTGGGCGTGCAGGTTGCGGCCGTTCACGATGACCATGTCCCGCAGGCGGCCGGTGACGACCAGCTCGCCCTCGACCAGCATCGCGAGATCGCCTGTCCGAAGCCAGCCTTCGCAGAAGACCTCCGCGCTCGCCTGCGCGTCGCGCCAGTAGCCCGGAGAGACGTTGGGGCCAGTCACCCACAGCTCGCCCGCCGCGCCCTCGGGCAGGACCCGGCCCTCGGGGTCGCGCACCTCCACCGAGACGCCGTCCAGGGGCGGCCCGATCCGCGGCAGCTCCCGGCCGTCCACGGTGATCGTCTGCGGCCCGCCCGCTCGCGGCGCCGCCACCCCGACGGTGGCCTCCGCGAGCCCGTACATCGGGTAGATCACGTTCGTAGACAGGCCCGTGGCGGCGCAGAAGTCGCGGCAGATGCCGGGATCGATGGGCTCGGCGCCCACGGCCAGCAGGCGCACGGCGCTCAGGTCGGGGGGCGCGCGCAGAGCGCGGGCGGCGCGCTGCAGGGCGAAGGGGGTGGCGGAGAGCACGGTGGCGCGGGTCTGGGCGGCGATCTGCAACCAACGCCGGGGATCGCGCATCGCGTCCAGCGGGTGCATGCGCACCTGGGCGGCGCCGGCCAGCAGGGGCAGCAGGTGGCAGCCGATCAGCCCCATGTCGTGGGTGTGGGGCATCCAGCTCAGGACCACGTCCTGGGCGCTCACCGGCACGCGAGCGCGGAGCTGGTCCAGGTTGGCCAGCAAGGCGGCGTGGGGGAGGATCACGCCGCGCGGCGCCCGCGTGCTGCCGGACGAGAGCTGGATCATCGCCGGGGCGTCGGTGAGGATCGGCGTCGGGAGAGGCTCCCCCGCGGCGAGATCGCCCACGTCCAGCACGGGCGCGTCGAATACCGAGCCCGCCAGCTCCGTCCAAGACCGATCGACCACCACCGCGCCGCCCAGCAGCGCCGCGGCCCGGGTCACGCGCGCGCGCTCCGCCTCCGACGCGTCGCGCGGGGGCGAGAGCGGTGCCGGCGTCAGCCCCGCCCAGACCAGCCCCCAGAAGGCGGCCAGAAAATCCGCGAGATCGTCCACCAGCAGCAGGACGGGCCGCTCCGGCGCGAGCCCCCGCGTCGTCGCGGCGCCCGCCACCCGCTGGGCGCGCGCCAGCAGCCCGACCACGGTCCAGGTCTCGCCGCCGACGAAGGAGATCGGCACCTCGGGCCCGCGCTGGGCGGCCTCCTCCAGCAGCTCGGGCAGTCGCCTCATCGGCTCACTGCTGCTCGCTCGGCCGCGAGAAGCCGCGGATGCGCGTCTCGTCCAGCTCCTCGCTGCCGTAGGCGCCGCGGATGGTGCGCCACGCGCCGGTGGCCTTGTCATAGGCCACGAGGTCCTCGCGCACGCCCTCGACGCGGGTGCCGATCTCGGCGTCGCCGGTCTTGACGGACTGGTTGTCCGTGCTGTGGGCGTACTTCACGACGATCTCCTCGCCGAGATCCTCCGCCTGCATGACCACCGAGATGTGGCCCTCCGGCCCCAGCGCGTTCTGGATCTGCATCATGTCGCCGGGGCGCAGGCGCAGCTTCCCCTCGGCGTCCAGGGGCGAGGGGGAGCCGTCCTGCGCCTCGCGGCCGTTGCCGAAGCGCTCTCCCTGGTTGAGCACGCCGCGAACGCCCAGATTTCCCCGGTTGTCGATGGCAGAGTCCGGCATCAGCCCGGCGCGCCCGAGCGCCTGCAGCACGAAGCCCGCGCAGTCCACCCCGACGCCCGCGGTCTGGGCGGTGGCCGCCACGCGCGCGGTCCTGTCCACGAGGGGGTCGGCGCCGCTCGGCAGCACGCGCGCCAGCTTCTTCGCGTAGCGCGCGCTCGGGTCGTCCGCGGTCGAGCTCATGTTCTTCCAGGCCTCGTCCTCCTCGAAGCCCTGCAGCGCGGGCGTGAGCTGCTCCACCGAGCCCTTGCCCGAGCGCACGCCCCGCCGCGCCGCGGGCTCCAGATCGTCCAGCGGGACGCGGGTGGCCCGGCGCAGGGCGTAGTCGTCCTCGTTCAGGTTCAGCATGTAGGGCGCGGGGATGAAGCCGCCGCCGGGCAGCGGGATCTCCGAGAACGCACGCACCCCCTCGCCCACCCGCCGCTGCAGATCGTCGATCTGCGTGGCCTCGGTCTCCTGGCCCAGCAGGCGGTCGGCCGCCGCCTGGCCGCTGCGGGTGACGGTCTTCATCGCCAGCAGGAGCTCGTAGACCGCCGCCTCCTGGCGCGCGCCGGCCTGAAGCGCCCCGTCGCCGCGCGGCTTGCCCCAGGTCAGCCAGTCGCGCAGCGGCCCCTGGTCGACGGCAGGCGGCGCCACCAGCCCCTCCGTCGTCCCCTGCGCCGCGGCGTTCCCCGCCCGCTCCGCGAGATCGGCGGTGAACTCCACGGGATCCAGCTCGGCCTCGCACATCGGCCCGGCCTGTTCACCCACGCCGGTCC
>CAZKWG010000705.1:0-4338 GCA_964556105.1 uncultured Enterobacterales bacterium
GCCATGACGGGGAGGTTGTCTGTCGTCTCCCCGAGCGCTCCACGCGCTCCCTTTCGACCAAGGGACACAAGCTCCCCAGGCCCCTCCAACTCGGAGGACTCCATGACGCGAACCACGACCTCGTAGAGGGTCGCCTCATCGCCGATGGTGCTGTACGCCCGTCGCGCCGCGTCCCAGACACATGGGAGCTTGACCACGGTGTAGCGGCCAGGGGGCACGATTAACTGACCAGGCTGCTTCGCCGTCGTGAACACCTCCCCGATGGGCACGCCCTGAGCCGGCGCACCCTCTACGTTCGCGAGGATCAGCCAGCGTGCAGGCTCCTTTGCGCCTACGGCGATGGTGCCGCCCAGAGGTCGGTCAGGGAGCGGGTAGTTCGAGCTACCTCGGGGGGAGCGCACGACTGGGGCAAATGGCGCCCTGGTGCCTGCGGTCGCGTATCGGAAGAGCTGATCCTGAAGCTCCTGTGTGCTGACGGCGCCGTCCTCGTTGGTGTCGCCAGCGCCCATCCACGCCGAGAGCGTCAGGTATGTGAACACCCCGCCGAGGACCTCGTCATCCTCAGGAGTGACGCCGTCAACCACGGCCTCGACCAGTCGTCCTCGGCTGGATTCGACTGGTGGAAAGTACGGCATCGGTCTTACATTATAGGTTGACGAGCGCCACCGCGCCGAGTTGCAGGCGTCTGCGATCAGGACCAGCTCGTCCTGGGGGCCGAGGCTCTGGAGGACCTTCTCCCTGAGCAGGCGGAAGTCCTGCCGACCGTCGGCCAGGTGCACCTCCTGCGGAGATCCGTGCGCCGCGATGAAGAGGACCACCGTAGTGGGTTCCAAGGAGGTATCCCCACGCAGCACGCGCACGGTCTCGAGCAGGTTCTGCTGTGTGGGAGCGCCAGGCATTCCGCCAGGGAAGACCCGATCCTTCGTGCTCTCGTCCACCGCGGTCAACACGCGAATGTTTTCGCTCTCTGTCACGGTCTCGAGGAAGTACGCCGCTCTCCAGGCGTCGTCATCCGCATACTTCAGCCCCTGGTCCGGATCCAGGCAGGTCGCGCGAGCCTCTCCCTGTGCGCACTCCTCGGTCCAGAACTCGCGAGCCCCGACCACCACGCCAATCGTGCGGGCGTGCACAGCCAGAGTGAGCAGGAGCAGCAGGTTCATCGGGTCTCCTCTACCAGTTGAAAGACGATCATCTGCCAGACCCCGGCGCTGGCGGTAGCCGCCTGACCATCACCAGCCTCCTCCATCACGGCGCGGGGATCGTCGCCTGTTGGATAGGTGATGATCACCAGGCGGCTCACGCCGGATGGCAGGTCGAACTCGACCACATCGTCGAGTCGTGTGAACCCCTCTGGTTCTCCGTTCAACGCGTGACTCGATCCGTTCGCGTCCAGCAGGTATCCCAGCGCAGACATGTCATCCACGTCGGGAGGTCTCCTCCACATCAGGAGCAAAGTACCAGGATGATACTTGATGAGCGGCGACCTGCCTTGCCCGATGCGTTGGAGAGGTGGTGTCTCCGGTAGCGCATCGCCCCAAAGTTTGATGCTGCCGGAGTCCCATGTGAACGCGCCGCGGTTTGTGAGGCCGTCGCCTCGGGTCGTTCCCTGGCCCTGGTTGTGAGGGATCAGCACACCGATCAGGAGCCCAGCGGCCAGCGCCGCACCGAGCGCTGCGGCTGGGCGATGTGACACCCACCATCGCACATCTTGTCTTGATGTCTCCTTCCCAGCATGCCGCGGACTGCTCGTCGGTCCTGGTAAATTTGCGGCCTGCGCAACAACCAACTCTTGCTGGTTGAGGGCCCGCTCCACGCGCTCCGCGTCGTTGAGCCCACATCGTACGGCCTCAGGTCGCTCCATGCCCTTCTCCAGATTCACCTGAATCAGGAGTGATGCGCGCGCGTTGAACTCAGCCTCGCGCCCCTCAAATGTCACGAGGAGACGCAGATACCGATCCCATTCCTCTGGGCTCTGGAGGTGCAACTCTGTCATGGCATTGGCCTCCAACGTCCACTGGCGCCCCCGGCCCACTCGACCAGCCAGGCAAGAGTACGGCGTCCCTCGTGCCAGCACTTCGCCGCTGTCCAGGCGCGTGTTGGGAGCGTCGTGGTCGCCTCCGCGAGGGCGCTTCGCCAACGGCCGTTCGCTGCGACGCGAGGACGAGCCGCCTCTGCGGCCTCATCCACCTCACTGAGCGACCACGGAACGAGCCCCTCCTTGGACACGATCCGTTTGAAGGCGTCGAGGTTCCGTCCGAGTCTCTCCAGGAGGATGTGGTGGATCCAGACGCTGCTTCCGTGGGCGCGAGCGTCACCGGACGTGTCGGATCCTGTGAGGTTCGACCGAGCCGCGAGGATCTCGGCGAAGCGCTTCGCCAGGCGCCACTCGTTGAGGCTCCAGGCGAGCAGCTCGGCAGGGTGAGGGGAGGCAGACAAGCAGACGTGGATCAGCTCAACGTCGTCCGGACGTTCCACGGGGTCCAGATCGAACTGGTTGAACGGTCCAGATTCGAGGGCTTCGGGATGGCCACCAGCAGTGAGCCCACCCTGGGCGCCCATGGCGTCCGGTCGTCGTCGTCGACTCAGAGGGGGTGACGACACTCGGGTACGCTTGAGCCAGCTTCGCGCGACATCTGGAAACTCCCTCGTCTGTCGGAGTGATGCGCACTCCGGGAGACGCTGCAATATGGCTTCGAGCCCTGTGCGCCAGCGCCACACGCAGAGTCCGAACAGCGCGCCGCTCCAGGCGGCCACCCATTCGCTCTCCGGGCTTGTGCCGTTCAGGTTCGCGAGTCTCGTGCGGCCACTGTGGAGCTCAGAGGCGTCATCGCGGGCTGAGAGCCACCAGAATCGGACCATCAGGTCTCTCAACTGCGCGTCGGAGGTGTCCGGATAGAGCGCGAAGAGGGCAACCTGACTTCGAACTTCGTCAAAGAACGCCTGCTGGGCTCCCTGCGGAAGGGGAGGGGGGCTCGCCTCGCTCACCTCGGGCAGGGGTGGAATCCAAGCGCCGTGCTTTGGGCACCTGGCGCCAAGCGCAGCGCGTCCGAGCGTCAGGAGCATGATCCCCACCGATGGGAACAGCGGAGGGTTTTCTGGCTGGTCGAGGGTGCTCGGGTCAAATCCCTCTACGACGAACCGCTCCTCACGCGAGGAAAAGACCACCCTGGGTCCAGGGTCTTCGCGCTCGATCAACTCGAACGCGGAGAAGCGAGCAGACGCGTGCTCGAGCTTCAGGTCGAGCGGCACCTGGACGCCACACAGCAGCGGCAGGCGTCTCGCCCCACCTGGCTCGGTGCTGCTGTCCTGTGCCTTCTTGAAGGCGTCCCAGTCGTAGAGCCTCCGCCGCTGCTCATCGGTCCCCGAGCAGAGCAGGCTGACGCAGCCGACCACGGATCGTTCCTCGACAAGACCCGGATCGAAACCTCTCGTGAGCGCCATGTAGACGTCGCGCAGCCCGTCCATGGGGCAATTCTCTGGCCAGATACGGCAGAAGTGCGTGAGCTGTCCGGGGCTGGGATGCTCGAAGAGCGCCTGCTGCGCCTGTTCGAGCACCCCAGCCGGTGCGGCTTCACAGAGCGCGGAAGCCAGCGCTGGCAGGGTCGGCAGCGCACGCGTCAATACATTGGTATTGCCCCTCAGGTCTTGCTTCAGGCATCGAGTGAGCGTCAGACCTACCAGATGGAGTAGGGACTCGTGAAATCCCAACCATTTCGATACCGGCAGTCCCAGGCGATCAGCTTCGTCGAACCAGGCGTTCGGGCCGCCGCGCTGCCATGCATCCAGCTGCTCGAGCCACGATGGTGGAGAGGGCTCGCCGAACCCGGAGCCGGACCCACGGTCTGCGCTCAAGACACGGGCCCGCCGAAGTGCCAGGGCACGGGCGCGGACCACTCCCTCATCGGGACACACCATGAGCGCCCGCTCAAGTCCAGCCTCGGCTGGGAGGCCCTCTGCCCGTATCAGGCGACGGATGCGGGCGATGGTCAACTGCACGACAGCTCCTGGAGGCGAGTCTATCCGAGTGCGGGGCAGATTTCCGCACCTGTGAGCAGGTTGAAGGGAAATTTAGTTCACATATCGTGAATCTCGCTGCCCGCGCTGGTTGAGGCCAGGAGCATGCACCACGGCACATAGACGGTCGAACAAGTCACTGGTTAGGGATCTCTTTCGTCTCCACCTGGAGCGGACGTCATTCTCCTCCGCGCTTCACCGTCGCCCGGATGAACCGGCTGGCCTTCGGCTCGACGTCCTCCTCCCGGCGCGTCTGCGAGCGCAGGTGTCGCCGCGAGACCATCAGCTCCTCGTCCTCCGCCGGCCGTGTCACCGTCGCCCGGA